>JBOIDL010000119.1:0-12471 GCA_050740435.1 Gammaproteobacteria bacterium | reverse complement strand
GCGCTCGACGCCTTGCGCATCCATGACACTATTGTCCATCGTGTTCACCAGGCTCACCGCCTCGCTGACCACTTGCGCGAAGTCCTTATCACCGGTTGCGATGAGGGTGCGAAGACCGGCCTCAGCCGCTTGTACCGCCAAGGTTCCGATGACATCGTCGGCCTCGACGCCCTCGATCACCAGCATCGGGACACCCATGGCGCGCACGACCGCGTGCAGAGGCTCGACCTGGAGCCGCAGCTCCTCCGGCATAGGGGGCCGGTACGCCTTGTAAGCGGGATATATTTCATCGCGAAAGGTCTTGCCTTTGGCATCGAATACCACGGCCAGGTAGTTCGGTGTATAGTCTTTCAGCAACCGGCGCAGCATGGCGATAAACCCGTGAATGGCCCCGGTCGGTTCCCCGCGCGAGGTGCTCAGCGGAGGCAGGGCGTGAAACGCGCGGTACAGATAAGAGGAACCGTCAACCAGAACTAGGAGCTCTTCAGCCATGGTGTCTGTGTGAAAACTCTGCTTGATAGCCCATTATGAATAAGAACACTAAAGCCAGCCACCCGGCGCTCGCGCCCATCAACGATAAGGCGCTCGTGCGCGAATCATGGAAGGTGTTCCAGATCATGGCGGAGTTCGTCGAGGGGTTCGAGCGCTTGGCCGCGATCCGACCCTCGGTCAGCATCTTCGGGTCCGCCCGTTTCGGCGCCGAGCATCGCTATTCCAAGCTGGCCGAAGAGATCGGGTATAGCGTATCGGATGCGGGTTTCTCGGTCGTGACCGGAGGAGGACCGGGGATCATGGAGGCCGCGAACAAGGGCGCCTACGCGGGTCGCTCACCGAGCATCGGGCTCAACATGCAACTACGGGAAGAGTGCGGTAACGCCTTCCAAAATATCAGGCTGAATTTTCGCCATTTCTTCCCCCGCAAGGTGATGTTCGTCAAATACGCTTCAGCCTATGTCGTGCTGCCGGGCGGATTCGGCACCCTGGATGAGCTGGCCGAGATCTTGACACTGGTCCAAACCGGCAAGACGCGCAAGATCCCGATCATCCTGGTAGGAAGCGACTTTTGGCGCGGTTTGATCGAGTGGTTCAAGGGTACCTTGGTCGGCGAAGGCACCATTGACGCTGCGGATCTTGACCTGTTTGAGGTAGTAGACCATCCGCGCGAGGTGGTCGATGCGATCTTCCGGCATTATGAACATCGCGGGTTTTCGCTCTCGGCCGAAGAGCAAGAAACGCTCACGCACTTATGAGGCGTACGCATAAATTTTACACCCGCTACAGACGCCCTTAATCGTTTAAGCAAGCCCACGCTCCCCATGTGCTACAATCGAATACACCCCCGGCATGAACATGAAGAGTCGGTAAAGCAATAAGCCCTAGAACGCTAAGACTATGCAGAGAATGAGGCTATTCGCCTTGGGAATTTTTTACGCGGCTCAAGTCAGCGCCGCGGAACCCGGCGTGCCCGCGAATTTGGAACCGCTGCCGGAAGCCGCCCCGCCCTCTCCCGAGCCGGTTCAAAGCGGCGAATCCCTCGAGCCGGACATTCGAATCATCCGAAAGAAAGACGCGATCATCGAAGAATATCGCGTGAACGGAAATCTTTACATGGTCAAGGTTATCCCCGCCGTGGGTAAACCCTATTACTTGCTCGACCAAGACGGGGACGGGCGCATGGAAACTAATATGAGCGAGATCTACTCGGATTTCGTGGTGCCGCAATGGGTGCTCTTCAGTTGGTGAGGATAGACAGCCCCAGGCCCAGAGCCCGCCGGCCTGGTGTCTTGGATTAGCTCAGCAAGCGCATGGCGGTTCCTCAGCCCTTAAACATTCAAGCCTACATACAGGACGTCGGGCGCCGCGCGCGCGCTGCGTCCTGGGCGATGGCCCGCGCCGCGACCGCGCTTAAGAACACGGCTTTGACCGGTATCGCCGAAACCATTGATCGCAACCAGCGAGCGCTGCTCGAGGCCAACGGGCGAGATCTGGCGGCCGGCGCCGGGTTGGACGCCGCATTGCTCGATCGATTGGAACTCAACCCGGCGCGAGTGCGGGCGATGGCTGATGGGTTGCGCGAAATCGCGGCGCTGGCCGATCCCGTGGGCGAGATCACCGGCCTGCAATACCGCCCCTCGGGGATTCAAGTCGGGCACATGCGGGTGCCGCTGGGGGTCATCGGCATCATCTACGAGTCGCGTCCGAACGTGACCGCCGACGTCGCGGGTCTGACCCTGAAATCCGGGAACGCCGTGATCCTGCGCGGCGGTTCCGAGGCCTTGCACTCAAACCAGGCCATCGCATCCTGCGTCCATGAGGGATTGGTCGCCGCCGGGCTGCCGTACGATGCCGCGCAGCTCGTCGAGACCACCGACCGCGCCGCGGTCGGCGAGATCCTGCGCATGAAGGACTTCGTCGATGTGATCGTGCCCCGCGGGGGCAAGGGACTCGTCGCCCGCGTCAGCGAAGAAGCGCGCGTTCCCGTGATCAAACACCTCGACGGGGTGTGTCACGTCTACATCGACGAGGGCGCCGATCTCGACAAGGCGGTCGCCGTGGCCTTCAATGCCAAGACGCAGCGCTACGGCACCTGCAACACCATGGAGACCTTGCTGGTGGCCGAACGGGTAGCGCCGGCCGCCCTCGGGCGTTTGGGCCCGATGTACCGGGAGAAAGGCGTGGAGCTGCGGGGTTGCCGAATCACCTGTCGCCTGTTGCCCTATGCGGTCCCGGCCGCCGAGGACGATTGGTATGCGGAGTACCTGGCCCCGATCCTTGCGGTGCGCGTGGTGCGCGATCTCGACCAGGCCATGGACCACATTCGCCGCTATGGCTCCCACCATACCGACGCCATCGTGACCGAAGATCTCACCCGCGCCCGCCGGTTTCTTACCGAGGTCGATTCCAGTTCCGTGATGGTAAACGCCTCGACCCGTCTCTCCGATGGCTACGAATACGGGTTCGGCGCCGAAATCGGGATCAGCACCGATAAACTCCACGCCCGCGGGCCCGTGGGCCTCGAAGGACTCACCTCGCAGAAGTTTATCGTTATCGGAGACGGCCACGTTCGCGAATAACCGCGGATGACGGCCGTAGGCATCCTCGGAGGCACGTTCGATCCCATCCATCATGGCCATCTGCGCTTGGCGCTGGAGATAGCGGCTGCGCTCAAACTCGCGGCCGTGCGCTTGCTACCCTCGCATGCCCCGCCGCACAGAGAGCCGCCGATCGCCCCCCCCGAACTGCGCCTGCGGATGATCCTGGCCGCGATCGAGGGTCAAGGGACCCTGCTCGCCGATGACCGGGAGATCAAGCGCCAGGGGATCTCCTATACCGTGGACACACTCGCCGAGCTCCGTCGCGAGCACGCCGATGTTCCGCTGTGCCTGATCCTCGGGTTGGATGCATTCCTGAGTCTGCCCACTTGGCGCCACTGGGAGCAGATCATCGAGCTCGCCCATATCGCCGTTGCGCATCGCCTCGACGCCGCGCTCTCGCGCTCGACCGCTTTACATGCGTTCCTGGATCGACATCGAACCGGCGATCCCATGGATCTGCATCTGAGTCGTGCCGGGCGCGTCTACTTCGCCGCGATCCCTGTGCTCGAGATCTCTGCCTCCGGCATTCGTAAACGCATCGCCGCCGGAGCTAACGTGCATTTTTTGGTACCGGAACCGGTGCTGCAATTGATAAACCGTTACGGCCTTTACAAAACCGGCCAGTCTCCATGAATCCCCAACAACTCGCCGATCTCGTAACCACAGCATTGGCAGATGTCAAAGCCTTTGATATCGAGGTGCTCGATGTACACGAGATGACCAGCATCACCGATTTCATGGTGATCGCCAGCGGCCGCTCGAGCCGCCAGGTCAAAGCCATGGCCGGCAAGGTCGTGGAGGCGGCGCGCGCCGCGGGAATCAAACCCCTCGGAATCGAGGGCCAGGGCCAAGCCGAATGGGTCCTGGTCGATCTCGGCGATGTGGTCGTACACGCGATGCAACCCGCGACCCGGGACTTCTATCAGTTGGAAAAACTCTGGAGCCCGGTGGAAGAGAGCCGCAAGCATCTCCCGGACACTCACCTCGCGGTTCCCTGATGACCCGCGCCACGTAGGCCGCAGCAGCAACCTCCATGCGCATCCACCTCCTCTGCGTCACGCATCGCGTACCGGCGTGGGTGAAAGCCGCGTTCGAGGAATATGCGATGCGACTCCCGCCGAGTTGCCGGCTAGGGTTGCTCGAGATAAGAGCGGCACGCCGCCCGGCTCGCGCGGATCCTGATCACGCCCGCGAGGAAGAGGCCTCGCGCTTGCTGAAGGCAGTTCCGGGTGGCGCCGGAATCGTTGCTCTCGACGAACACGGCGAAGCCTGGACCACGGCTGCGCTCGCGCGCCACCTCGGTTCCTGGACTCAAGCCTCGAACGACGTCGCCCTCTTGATCGGCGGCGCGGACGGTCTGGCGCGACGTTGCTTGCAACAGGCCGACCACGTGTGGTCGCTGTCGGCTTTAACCTTGCCGCACGCCCTGGTGCGCGTCATCGCCGCCGAGCAAATCTACCGGGCGTGGAGCCTATTGCGAAATCATCCCTACCATCGTGCAGCGTGCGCGCCGCGCTCTATCTGAGCTCCGAATCGCCTCGACGCCAGGCGCTCCTCGGACAGCTTGGCGTTGCGTTCGTCACGATTTCCGCGGCCGTCGACGAAACTTGGAATGGCGTTGAGACACCCGCGTGTTACGTCGAGCGCCTGGCGCTCGAAAAAGCCCAAATCGGCTGGCGCGCCATAGCCCAACGCGATCCGCTCCCCGTGCTTGGCGCCGATACGGCGGTGGTCCTCGAAGGCGCTATCCTCGGTAAGCCTGGCGACCCAAGCGACGCGGTGAACATGCTGGCCGCGTTATCGGGCCGTCACCACGATATCTATACCGCGGTGGCGCTCGTGGAACCGCCGGGCGCGAGCCACCGCTCCCGCGTCAGCGTGACCCGTGTGTACCTGCGCGCGATTGCGGCTTGGGAGTGCGAGGCTTATGTCGCCACCGGGGAGCCCTTCGGCAAAGCCGGAGCCTATGCGATTCAGGGACTGGCGGCGGCCTTCATCGAACGTATCGAAGGGAGCTATTCCGGGGTGATGGGCCTGCCCCTTTATGAAACCGCGGAGCTTCTGCGCGCGGCGGGCATCGAGATCTTGGCTTGCGATCCCCAAGGCACCTCTACTTTCGCAACGAAGTTTTAGGCGGTTTGTGCGCGCTTCAGATCAGTGGCGTTCCGCCATTCTGCGACGCGTGCTCGTATAGCTCCTGATCTGGGAGTTATATAGCCGAGCCGCAATAACTCGCGCAGGTCCGCGCGCGTCGGCTTGGCCCTGGTGCGAAATAGAAAATCGGCAAAGGGAAAGACGACATTGTGGTTTCGACGGGTATCTTGATGATGCAGGAAATGATTCATAGCCAAGAACCTGAAAAACGCCCAATCCTTGTAAAACACATTCCGCGGAATGTGCATCTGGCGATGAAACATGCTCCACAAACGATTGTGCGCCAGTGCCGTGACTAGAAAAATACCGCCGCCGCAAATCGATACCCAGAATATCGGGGCCCAGAGAGGAAAAGCCGCGACGAGCATCAACACCGTTTCCTTGAGGGGTATAGGCAGGTTTTCCTCGCGTCCGATCTCGTCGGGCTCGTAGTCGAACTCCTTGTACCATCTTGAATGATGACGTATCGCATGGGCCTCGAACGCATCGAGGACATAAGGGAAGGCTCTGTAGACCCGCGCGGGCAACGGTTTGCTGTGCATGAGGCGCTTGTGAATTTGATGCTCTCCGATGGAAATGTACATATAGCTGAGAGCGATCCACCCCAGGCCGGCCAACATGTCGGGCATCATGATTGCCTGCTATGATACGGGTTGTAAGAATTTATCCGAAGCGCTCATGATAGGAAACGCCATTGATTTCCGCAACGAGGAGTGCTTCGCAGGAACGCATCCACGGCGTTGAGCCGAAGTATCTCCAGAGCTATTTGAGCGAGCTTGTATTTCGCTTCAACTGGGGCATGGAAATGCTCAGGTGCAAGACGCGGTACCTCGTCACGATAGTTGGGTATGCTTAGGGAGCTTCAAATAATATTTGTTTAGGCTCGTATAATATGCTGCTGCATCGGGAAACCTTGAAGCCGCGTGGATTTTTGAATCGACCATCGACAACACAACTCCGCTGACACGGCCTCCGGCGCTGGCGATCATCTTTATTCCATACTTAACGATTTCTCGGCGTGTCGAGGCCCATTTTGCGATATACACGGTGGTATCAACTTTTGTTGCAAGAACGCGTGAATCCGTGACGGCCATCACCGGCGGCGAATCTAGGATTACTAAATCGAATTTGTTTGCCACCTGGTCGAGTAAAACGTCCAACCGCCCGGAATTGATATAGTAATTCGGGTTCGTGACAGGGCGTCCGGCGCATATCACACAGGCGCCAGATGCTTCGTCTATTCGGATCGCGTCCTCAAGCGATACCTCGTCGTCCAAGATTTCGATAAGACCCGGTTCGCGTTTGATGCCTAAGGTGCTGTGAATTTTTGGAGTTCTAAGATCGGCGTCGACAATAAGGACCTGTTGCCCAGTGAGTGCCCACAGTCTCGCTAAGCACAACGCTATCGTTGTCTTACCTTCCAGTGGCAATGACGAAGCGATAAGAACGGTTCTTGGCGGCACGCCTACCGCACTGAAACGAATACTCGTGTAAAGCGCGTGGAACGACTCGGTGATTGCCGATCGGGGCTCTTTGAGAATATATGACTCTAGTTTTTTGCCAATATTGCTAAATCCACCGAACTTGGGGATCGAACCAAGAGCTGGCAATCCGGTGGCACGTTCAATCTGTTCGCTACTCCGAAAGCCTGGGTCCAGTTCCTCGATGACGTATATAATAATGGACGCAATAAACAGCGAAACGACGAAGGCCAGACCAAGGATTAATGCCTTCCTCGGATAGCTCGGTTTGATGGGCACATCGGCGTACGAGATGACATGCGCATCGGCCTGCCGTGCCCCAAGATATTCTTGCGAATTCGATTCCTTTGTGCGCGTCAAAAACGTCTCTAAGAGCACCTTATTCGCATCGGCTTCCGCTTGCAATGCTCGTAATTGAACATCGCTTTCGTTGGAACTAGCCACCTGCTTCTCAAGCTCTCTTAGTCGTGACTGCAACGCATATTCGCGGGCGCTAGCAATATCCGCCTCGTGCTGCAACCCTCTAAAAACCTTACTGATTTCCGCGTCTATCTTGGTTTGTAAATCGCGCCTTTCAGCTTGTAGCTGTAGCATACTGGGATGTTTTGCCCCTAGATCCTCGGAAAGCTCGGCAGCCTTGCGCGCCAGCTCTGTTTCTTGTCCTCTGAGCCCCTGGATCAAAGCAGATCCGAGTACTTCTGAAATTGAATCAGCGCTCCCGCCCGCTGAAGTTAACCCTCGTCTTTGGTCTCTGAGGCGCGCCTGCGCGGCCGCTCTCTCCGCTCGTGCCTGGACTAACTGTGTGTTTAACTCAGAGATCTCTTGCGCTACCAAGGTCCCGTCCCGGCCTTGGATTAAACCGGACTCCCGGCGGTACTTTTCGACTGCCTTCTCGGAGTCCTCAACTTGCTTACGTACTGCGGCAATACGCTCGTCCAGCCATTCGGTCGTTTGTCGGGCTGCTCCGAGTTTGTTTTCGATCCGCCCCCCTATATACAGGTCGGCAACAGCGTTTGCTATATTTGAAGCCTTTTCGGCGCCGTTCGACGCAAACGCGACAGTGATTACCCGCGATTGCCCCTTCGGAGCGACGCTGAGTTGTTTTAGAAAGGTATCTATGACCGCTGCTCGCTCACGCGCTTGACGTTGAGCATCGGACTCCACCTCTTCTTCCGGCGAGCCAAACATTCCCCTTACCGTTTGCTTCAGTTGCTTGATAAACTCGGCGAATTCTGTTTTCACTTCCAATTCGGCGTTAAACTCCGGGTCTTGCTCTAGTTTCAGCCGATCCACTACTTTGCCTACCATGCTTCGTCCGAGAAGGACTTCAATTTCGCTGGCAATCGTCTCGGAATTCATAGGCAGAGCCGGGATCACTTCCGGGAGGCCGATGTTCACGCGTTCCTGGCCGTCAACCATGATCGATGCTTCAGCCTGGTATCGCGGAGTCAAATTGAATAAAACCACGGTCGTTACTGCCAACAATGCACCTACGACACCCATCAGTATCCATTTTCGCCGCCGTAGCGCGGAAGAAAAGTCTGCTAACGAGATTGACGAGCCTGCGCTAACTAGGCGCTCACCAGATGTCGCTTCATGGGGCATCATCAATGGCCGCCCGGGGTTTTTCACCAATGATGATCCGGAATCGTTTATGGTAGTAATACCGCTCATGTCCTTATCTTCGCGCCGGCGCTTCACATTGAGCTCGCCGCTTTTGACTCGCCGGCGGCGCCAGCCCGCGATTTGTACAGTGGAAACGCCTTCCCGATCGAAGACCTCCAGGATTTGAGTAAGATTATTGCAACGCCCTACCTGCTTAAGGATCCGGCGTTCCCGATCGGCGTCAAAAAAGCGAAGGTCGTGTCCCCCGTCCGGCGCGCTATCGTCCTGCGGGAAATCTTCTATTGAGTCTCCCAGGACTTGGAGCAGCGAATGCAGTTCGTTAGCCTCTGGTCCTACAGCTCGGCGCTGGATACGCCTTATTGTTTCGGCAAGAGATCGGAGTAAGGAACGAGATGCCGTAGTAGCCACGGGCGCGTTATCCGGTCGCGGAGTATGCTCTATTGATTCGGTCACAAAGGCATCCGTGATCTCATGCATAAACGCATCTATGATCGAACTCTTTGAACCAACCTCCCTAGCTCTGCCATGCCGGCGCCGCCAGCGCCCGACTTGTACAGTTAAAACACCTTCTTTATCAAGTAGTTCCACGATCTGGCCCGCACTCGTGCAGCGCTCAATCTTCGCCAGGACGCTGTGTTCGTCATTCAGGTTGGAATAAGGCAGTTCGGGCGCGTTATTCTCTGGCGTGCCATCCTCTTGGGGGAGATCGTCAATTGATTCTGTAAGAGATCGACGCAGGGAACGAAGCTCCTCAGCCTCACGTGTGTTACCGTCCTGCGGGATCCGTGCTATTGATTTGATAACGGCTCGCAGTAGGGAACGGTGTTCCTTTGCCTGTGGCCGGTCATCTTCCTGCAAGCTATGTCCTCTTGATTCCGTCATAACTGCCTCTATTGTAGAACTCTAATGATTAGCTTTTTCGAATATTGCTAACTTGTCACTATTCAGTGGCCAGTAAGATGGCCTAGCCCAATGCTATCCCGTTGCTCTCATCACAAATTCAGTCCGAAGGCCTTGCTCCTATGGCAATCATCGATTACCTCTTAATAAGGGGCATGTGTCCGGATTAAACGCCGTCGTAATACCCTCACTAAAAGTATATGAGCCTTCTGATGCGTACGATTCAAATGATTCCGCTTGGGACGCCCACATCGCCAAGGGCAAAGGACTGCAGACTGCTGTGCGGGGTGCGTTTGTGCCTTCCGTGTTCTTTCCATGTCCATGCGAGGCGCTGACGGCCGTTTTTCAATAATGCGGAGCGAAACAATGAACCCTTCTTGCCCGCGTTCCAAGGACAGCAGATCCACTATCCCAGGCATAAACATACTAGAGCCTGATCGGGTTCAGATGTCAATAGTAGACTACAAATGTAGCCGTTAGCACTTACGGCCGATCCAGTGTGCCCTGACGGCGCGAGAACGATGCCGGTGCCGATCGATTCGGAGAAGCGCCGCTCCAATAGCGACGATTGTAACCGAATAGGGTAGTATAGACACGAGGCAGTGTGACCCTACAGTTCGAAAGTTTTAAATTGGAAAGTATTCAAGCAGAAAACGGGAGTAGAACACGACAATAACTAAATCCCTGAAAGACTTGTACGGTAAACGTGCCACGTCGCAGGATACTGGCCGAGAATATGGCAGGTTAAGGATCATCAGGAGGCGCGCAGTGAATAGCGTTCAGGACATGGAAAACACAAGTGGATCTCGTGGATTGATTCGTCCGTATCAATCCAAGTTGACAGGTATGCTCCGCGTAATAGATGGAGCTATTATCGCCGGGAGCTTATGGGCTTCCTGTTCAATTTATGGGTTGCGGTGGCTAGTCCAATATAATTGGGTGGCCATTTGTGCAGTAGCCCTCTTTCTATGGTTCTCAGAAAATAACGGCCTCTATAGCTCTCGGCGTGGCATTCTATTACGTGAAGAGACGATCCAGGTTATAAAGGCATGGGCGTATTCCGTGGTGGGCCTGTTGCTCCTAGCCTATCTCACGCATAAATCAACTCAGTACTCCCGGCGAATAATATTAACCTGGGTTGCCCTCGCGCCTGTATGCCTAGTCGGTATACGTTGTAGTTTGCGTATTCTCCTACGCTACGTTCGCGCACTAGGATACAGCTCGCGCAAGGTGGCGATCGTAGGATTAAGCGAACTAGCGGGTCGGGTGGCCCATGTAATTCATGGCAGGCCAGAGCTCGGGATGGAATTGTCCGGGTTTTACGACGATAGGCGGCCGAATAATAGTAGAACGCTCGTTGTTAACACAAACCTTGTTCCTATTCGGGGTGGTTTCGATACCTTACTGCGGGATGCGCGTACAGGACTAGTAGACGTAATCTACGTTGTTTCGCCGTTACGTGCCGAACAGCGGGTAAAGGATCTGATTTATAAGCTCGCAGACACTACGGCATCGGTTTACATAGTGCCAGACTTTTTTACGTTCGATCTGTTGCATGCTCGTTGGATGAGCCTTGATGGAATCCCGGCTGTGAGCATCCATGATACGCCGTTCGATGGCGTAGACGGCGTATTTAAGCGCATGGAAGATATTATTGTTGCTAGCATTTGTTTAGTCTTTGTTGCGATTCCAATGGTGCTTATCGCAATAGGCATAAGGCTTTCCTCCCCGGGGCCGATCCTTTTCAAGCAACGCCGTTATGGCATCAACGGGGAGAAGATAGACGTTTTGAAGTTTCGAACAATGACCGTCTGCGAGAACGGAGCGAGCGTAAATCAGGCAAAAGAAAACGATCCGCGCGTCACCAAGTTGGGTCGCTTCTTGCGCAGAACATCGATGGATGAGTTGCCGCAATTCATTAACGTTTTGCAAGGTCAAATGTCCGTCGTCGGCCCACGCCCACATGCCGTAGCCCACAATGAAGAATACCGCTCATTGCTGCAGGGTTACATGTTACGGCACAAAGTAAAACCTGGCATCACCGGTTGGGCACAGATTCACGGCCTGCGTGGCGAGACAGATACCATCGATAAAATGCAAATGCGACTACAATTTGATCTTGACTATATCCGAACGTGGTCACCAGCTCGCGATCTGATAATTATTCTTAAAACGATACTTATAGTCTTTCTCGGAAAGAACGCCTATTAATACCCTCTGTGTCGATCATTCAGGCGGCATCCACGACCATAGCTGATGAATACTTAGCCAAAATAACTCAGAGAGTTGAAATATGCGTGTCTTAGTGACTGGACATTGTGGCTACATTGGAAGTGTGCTCGTACCAATGCTTCTCTGTGAAGGGCATGAGGTTGGGGGGCTAGACAGCGACTTATTCGAACGCTGCACCTTTACGGGAACGCTAGCCGATGTGCCGCATGTAAAAAAAGACATCCGCGATGTCAATAAAACCGATCTCGTAGGGTTTGATGCGATTATTCACCTGGCCGGATTGTCCAATGATCCCCTGGGAGATTACAAACCAAGCTTAACCGAGGAAATCAATGAGAAGGCATCCATACGCCTCGCCATACTCTCCAAAGAAGTCGGCGTACATAGATTCCTGTTTGCTTCGTCTTGCAGTAACTACGGTGCCGCCGGTAGCGATTTTCTAACGGAAACAGCTTCGTTTAACCCTGTAACGCCTTATGGCTTATCCAAAGTGAACGTGGAAAAAGCCGTCTCTAAGCTTGCGGATAACACCTTTAGCCCGACCTTTTTGCGTGCTTCTACGGCCTATGGTCTCTCGCCCCGCTTACGCTTTGACCTAGTCTTAAATAATCTTATCGCCTGGGCATTTACTTCAGGTTGCGTATATATGAAAAGCGATGGAACGCCTTGGCGGCCCGTCGTACACGTGGAGGACATAGCGCGGGCATACGTGAGTATCTTAAATGCGCCGCGCGAGCTGATACACAATGAGGCATTCAATATAGGGGCGACGTCGGAGAATTACCAAATTCGCGACCTCGCAGAAATCGTAAAGGATATTGTGCCGAATTGCCGTATCGAATATGCGCCCGATGCGAGTCCCGATTTGCGTTGTTATCGAGTCGATTGCACCAAGATAGCAAAAACTATACACGGTTTTAAGCCTCAATGGACAGCACGTAGAGGGGCCGAGCAATTGTATATGGCATATAACAAAGTGGGCT
>JBOIDL010000118.1:0-12494 GCA_050740435.1 Gammaproteobacteria bacterium | reverse complement strand
CTCACCTGCACACCCTCGTAAAGCCGGCCATGCACGATTCGATAGAGCGCGGGGCTTAAGCTGTCGAACTGCTCCTCGGCGGGCAGGTTATCATCCAGTGCTTGGAGTTCTTTTTGGAATTGCTCGATGTCGCTGGTTTGCAGCCATAATTCATTGATGCCGAAGCCGAAACCCATCAATATGAGCACGACGATGAAAATCGCGCGGAAATCCTCGTAAGGAGCATAGGTGATGATGACCCAAAGCGGGATGATCAGGCCCAGCAATCCGCAATAGAGGATGAGGAAGCGCGGCGCGGTGAGGCGGGCCCAGGATTGTATTCTTATATTTTGCATAGGGTCCTCACTCTAGAATATACACTTAACCCGACGGACCACAACACCGTTCGCCTATTTTTGCTGGCGCCTCCCCGAGGCAGCGCGGGCCACAGGGTGAATATTACGCAGAAACGCCGCGTCCACGCCACCACTCATGCGCCGGCATGTGATAGCTTTCACTAAAGAGGCGCCCGCGGGGAGATCCCGGCCGAGCTAGTGGCTTTACTGGAAGCGCGATTTCTCGATCCCGCCGACACGAATACCGATGAACCGCACCTTTTTGCTCAACGCGACTCGCCGCAAACAATCAAGAGCGGCTTGCCGGATAAGGTCGCTGGAATCGGCCGGTTGGTCCAAGGTCTTCTCGCGGGTATGGGTTTCGAAATTGCTGAAACGCACTTTCACAGCGACGGTTCTGCCGCCATAGCCGTCCTTGCGCAGATCGTCGGCCACCTCCGTCGCCAGCGTCGCAATCACGCTCGCGAGCGTTTCCGGGTCCCCGATATCGTGTTGGAAGCTGCGCTCCCGGCTGTGGGATTTCGGTTCTCGATGCGTGACCACGGGCCGTCGATCGATGCCTCGCGAAGCCAGGTAAAGAAACTCTCCGCGGGATGGACCGAAATCCTTCACCAGATCGGCGAGGGGTAGGCGAGCAAGTTGTCTAATCGTGGTCACGCGCATTGGAACTAGGCGCTCCGCCGTGACCGGCCCGATGCCAGGTATGCTGCGAACCGGCAGCGGCCAAATGCGAGTTTTCAACTCCGCTTCGGTAAGGACAGTCAGACCATCCGGCTTGTCAAGATCGGAACAGATCTTGGCAAGCAGCTTGTTCGGTGCGATCCCGATCGAGCAACTAAGGCCGGTCCGTTCCCGAATGCGTTGTTTTATCCTGCTTGCGATCTGCTCCGGCGCCGGTTCGAGGCCGGTGATGTCCAAGTATGCCTCATCGAGCCCGGCATCTTCGACCAGCGGAGTGAATTCCTGCAGTATGGTTTTGATGATCGCTGAGACGCGCGCGTACAACTCGTAATCCACCGCTAAAAACACTGCCTGCGGACAAAGTCTGAAGGCCGCGCGCAGCGGCATGGCGGAGTGGATCCCGTAGTTTCTGGCTTCGTACGAGGCAGTCGCTACGGCGCCCCGTTCGCGCGGATCACCCCGCCCACCGATGACGACGGGTTTACCCGCGAGATCCGGGTTCCGCTTTTGCTCCACGGCCGCGAAAAACGCGTCCATGTCGATGTGTAGGATCCGCCTCATGCAACCCGAATAAATAAGAATTTGTAGGGCGGGTAACGGCGCAGCCCGTAACCCGCCGGCCTGACACGCACAGCGTGTCTCCTTAGACTCTTCGATGAATCGGCTAAATCGCTCACCTTCGCCGGCACAGCGGTACTCCTCGCCCTGATCCGAAACGCTTGGACTGGGGCGCCAGGATGCAACGGCACACGCCGATCTGGCGGCTTGTTTTTTATTAGGCTCTTGTATCTTAAACTGAAAGGAGCAAAAACAAGGAACACTTAGCATCTTTCAAGGGATTGCGAGATCGCAGGGAGCGGGGACGGATCACAAGAACAACACTTTCCCGGAGGTTAAGAATGCGCCACAAGAACAGCATCTCGATCTTGTTAATGGGCGGTTTTCTAGCTTTATCACTGTCGGGATGCGAGTCACCTCAACCACCCTATCCACCCTATCCCCAATGGCTCGACGACGACGACCAGGTCGACGACGCAACCGCTAGCCTGGCTCATCGAGGAGCTCGAGAATTTGGTGGAAGGTAAGATTGTTTTCAAACCGCCGGAAGAGATGGCCGCCAACAAAACCGAAACGCTTGAAGCGCGGATTACCTTGCAGGAGGTTACGGGTCCGACGGGTACGACGGGTACGACCGGGCGGCCGACGACCACGACGACGACCACGTCGGGCGTACTGGAAGGCATCCGAGGCTCAGGGCAAACACGGATCGAAGAAATAAAAGTCAGCCGCATGATGAAAGTGGCGCTGATCGCGGAAGAGGAAGACTTCCGCATCACTCCAATCACAAAGGATGAGCGTTATCTCGACCCGCAAGAGCCATACATCTCTTGGAAGTGGGGCGTCACACCTCTCAAACTCGGGACCCACGACATTCATCTCGTCGCGGAGGCGATGGTGGAGAAACCTGGTGGCACGAAAGAGGTGGTCTACGTTAAGACCTTCGACCACCGGATCAGAGTCACCGTCACAAGAGACTCGGTCTACGACTGGGTACTGACGCACTGGGAAAAGATCATTCTGGCATTCGCCGCGATCGTCGGGGCTGGATGGACGTTCTATACGTGGAAAAAAGAATCCTCGAAATAAGGGGCTGAGAAAAAACAAAGGCGGATCACTAGCCATGAACGCGGCAGTGAGGATCGACGGGCTCGACGCTCGGCGGCGCTATTCTACCAGCGTTATGCCCGCGCCAATCGCAGCTGCGAGCCAGAGGTATCACCGCTCGGAGGGGGATGGGCGGCGTTAGTTTCCGAGTGCCGCGGCGTGAGAATTATCCGGGATACGGTAACCCTTCATGCGCCGCCAGAGCGTCGTACGACTGATCCCTAAGTCTTTAGCTACGGAATCGAGATTACCGTCCCGCGCTTCCAGGGTCTTCAGAATCGCCTCGCGCTCCAAGCTATCGAGGCGCACGAGCGGCTCTTGATGCCTGGGTCTTACCGTCTTGGGCAACCAAGATCCGGGCATGATCTCGCTCCCGTCCGTTACCACCAACGCGCGGATCACGAGATTCTCAAGCTCGCGTATGTTGCCCGGGAAATCATAGGCGCATAAGGATGCCAGGGTCTCGCCGTTGAGCGCGATGATGCTATCGTTAATGCCTTGGCGGTGTTTCGCCAGAAAATGCTCGGCGAGCACCGGTATGTCGCGCCGGCGTTCCCGCAACGCGGGCATCGTGATAGGGAACGTATTCAGACGGTAGTAGAGATCCGCTCTGAAATTACCTCGCTCCACCTCGCGCTGGAGATCTTTGTTGGTCGCGGAGATAAGCCTTACATCGACACGCCGGTATTGATTGTCTCCCACGCGCCGAAAGCTTCCGTCCTGTAACACCTGCAGTAGCTTCACCTGCAACGCCGGGCTCAACTCGCTCACTTCGTCCAGGAACAGCGTGCCGCCGTCCGCGGCTTCAACCAACCCCTTCTTGTCCTGGACCGCGCCCGAAAATGCGCCGCGCTTGTGGCCGAAGAGCTCGCTCTCGCACAATGTTTCCTGCAGGCTGCCGCAGTTTTGCGCGATAAACGGCCGTCCGCGGCGAGGGCTCGCATTGTGAATCGCCGCTGCGAGCAGGGTTTTTCCGCTTCCCGTCTCGCCCCCGATCAAGACCGGAACGGAACACCTTGCCACCCGTCTTGCGGCGTCTATGACAACCCGCACGGCGTCGCTCTCTCCCACGATGGGATCGAAAGGATCGGCCGTGTCCGCCGCCGTGACAGCGCTAAGATGGCCTTGCACACACTCGCCTAAGATCGCTCCAAAGTCGGTATCCATGTCGAAGTGCTCCCGGTTACAAAGGTTCATCTCCAAAATCATTTACGAGGCAGCCGCTGTTTTGGATTCGTGAAACTGCGGGATAATATAAGGGCGATCTTTGGGTGATTCGGTGAACTATGTCCTATCTGATGTGTGAAAAAATTACGCCGCGGAGCGAACGACGAGACATATCAACTCGGTAGGCGAGGAGCGAGCGGGCACGCGACAAAGCAGATGGGCTGCGAGTAACTTTTGCAGAGCTTCCTTAATTGACTTTGGTGTAAGTCAGGGTCTCGGGCACCTGGAAGACATCGTCGAAATCCCCATCGACATTGATGTCTTCCTTGAGCGTCAGCTTATCCCCCTCGAGCGTGTACTGAATCGCGTACTCATTCTTCGATGACTTCATCTCGACCGCGCTCCAGGTATTGTCGGCCTGATTGTATTGCGCCTCGCCGAACGATTCGGCGGTCCACTCCATATATTCGGGCGTGGCTGATACCGAACCGGTCTCACGCGCGGATTCGGTCATTTCATACACCACCTGACCATTGGTTCCGATGAGGCTTTTGTACCACGAGTAGGTATAGGTATTCCCCGATAACGCCACCTTCCCCTTGGATTTATGGGTTCCCAAAGAGTCGCTTAGATCGGGCAACTCGGCTTCCCAGATCCCGCCGAGATTGAAGTTATCGGGGCTCGCGATCGCCGCCGCATCATCGCTTTCGCCGCCGCAGGCGGCGAGTTCAAGCACAGAACCCAATAAAGCCAATGCCTGTAAATTTCTTTTCATTTAATCCTCCAGTTATTGCTTTTGAACGCTGATCCCAAAGTACCAACGTGCCCGCATCGTCCGCACCTTAAAGGCTAAGCGTCGCCCACCCCGGGTCGGGCGAAAAGCGCGGCCCGAACCTCGTTGTCAATGCCTCGAGCCGCCCCTCTATCGTCTCCTTCCCGGTGTCCTTCACATAGTGCAATGGCCCGCCGCGAAACGGAGCAAAGCCGGTACCGAAGATCATGCCCGCATCCAAGAGATCGGCATCCTCCACTACCCCCTCTCGTAAGCAAGCCACCGATTCATTAATCAGCCGCAACATGAGCCGGTCGCGGATCTCGTCGAGGTCATACGAGTCCTTGCCGGGAGCGCGTCGGCGGACCGGCTTGCCCTTGCGATACGCATAGATCCCTTTGCCGCTCTTGCGCCCGAGGTGGCCTTGGGACACCAGGTTTCTAAGCTGCCCGGGCACCTCGGATTTGAAATGCCCGGCCAGAATCTGGCCCACCGACAGACAAATATCGATGCCGACGGTGTCCGCCAGCTCCAAGGGCCCCATCGGCATCCCGAAATCGGTTGCGGCGTCATCGACGACCTCGGGCGGTATGCCTTCAGACCACAGGACGATGGCTTCCATGAGGTAGGGCATTAACACCCGGTTGACGAGAAACCCGGGGGAGCTTTTCACCGGAAGCGGCAAGCGATCGAGCGCACGCACCAGCGCAGCGGTCTTGGCCAAGCACTCCGGGTCCGTCGCCGGGGCGTCGATCACCTCGATCAACTGCATCTTGGCGACCGGATTGAAGAAGTGCAATCCGACCAGCCGCTCGGGGCGCTTGAGGATCGCGGCCAGGGTTTCGAGCGGGATGCTGGAGGTATTCGTCGCCAAAATCGCCTCTGGCTTGAGACGCGGTTCAATCGTCTCGTAAAGCGCTTGCTTCACCTTGACATCCTCGACGATCGCCTCGATCACGACATCCGCATGCGGCAATCCCAAGCCATCATGGTCCGGGACCAATCGATCGCAGGCGGCTCGCCGCAGCCGCCGGTCCCGAATGCGTTTCTGGAACAGATCATGAGCACGCCGCAGCGCCGGCGCGATATATTGCGCACCGCGATCCTGCAGGGTGACATGCAAGCCCCGCAGAGCGCACCAGGCCGCGATGTCCCCGCCCATGACACCCGCGCCGATGACATGGATCTTCGGCTGCGCTTGCCTTTGTTTGCGCCCGAGGCCCTTCAGCCGCTCCTGTAAGAAGAATACGCGCACTAGATTACGGGCGCTCGGGCAGTTGGCAAGCCGGGCGACCGACCGGGCTTCCTCCAAGAGCATGTGCGCCGGGTCGCCTCCGTGTCGCTCCCACAAGTCTATGAGCGCATAGGGCGCCGGGTAATGGTTTGCGCGCACGCGTTTTTTTACCTGTGCACGGAGATAGCGCGCGACCCAAGGACGCAGCAGCTTGGCGTTCGCGAGCTGCAGGAAGTATTTGGGTTTCTTGACTACCGGCGGAGTCAGCGCGTAGGAAATAGTAGCGGATTCAAAATGGCGTTCGGGAACCGCCGCATCGACGATACCGAGCTTTTGGGCGGTGCGTGCGTCCACGGTCCTCCCGCTCAGCATCAGATCCATCGCCGCCGGGGCGCCGATGAGCCTCGGCAGCCGCATAGTGCCGCCGAAGCCTGGATGAATGCCTAGAAGAACCTCGGGTAAACCCAAGCGTGTTGCCGGTTCATCCAAGGCGACGCGGCAACGGCACGCCAACGCCAGCTCTAGGCCTCCGCCGAGGCAAAACCCGCGGATGGCCGCCACGGTCGGGCACCCCAAGCCTTCTAAGCGATCGAAGATCGTTTGTCCCCGGCGGATGAACGCGAGCGCGTCCTCGTTATCGCACAGCGACGCAATCTCCTTGACGTCAGCCCCGGCAATAAAACCGCTCGGTTTGGCGGAGCGGATGATCAATCCGCGCGGTAAGCTTTCGCTGACAGCACCGATGATGACATCGAGCTCGCCCAGCACCTCGGAGGACAGCACATTAGGCCCCGGGCCTTGTTTGTCCAGATGCAAGTTCGCGATATTGGAGGCGTCAGTCTCGAGGCGCCAATGTTTAAAGCTTGGTTTCAATCCCATTACCCCCCTCAGGAAGCTCTGCAAAAGTTACTGCGCAGCCCATCTGCTTTGGCGCGTGCTCGCTCCTCGCTCGCCTATCGAGCCTGATATGTCTCGCGACTCGCTCCGCGGCTTCGCGCATCTGGGCTTGCTCGCGACACTTTTGCAGAGCTTCCCTAACGCTAGACGACGCGATATCCGAAGTATCATTCATGGCCGCTCGATCAACATCGCGCCTCCTTGACCGCCCCCGATGCAAAGGGCGGCCACGCCACGGACGGCTTGGTTGCGCTCAAGGACGCGCAGCAGATGCAAAACGATGCGGGCGCCGCTCGTCCCGACGGGATGACCCATGCTGATCCCGCCGCCGTCCACGTTCAGGCGATCGCGCGGGACCACCCCCATCGGTTGATCCAGGCCCAACTGCTCACGGGAATACGTTTCATCGTTCCAGGCCGCGAGGCAGGCGAGGATCTGGGCCGCGAAGGCCTCGTTGATTTCCCAGTATTCAATATCGGCGAGGCTCAAGCCGTGGCGCTTCAATAGCGGTGTCGCGGCGTGGACGGGGCCCATCCCCATCTGGCTCGGATCGAGCCCGGCCCATTCGCTGTCGATGATCCGCCCGAGCACGGGAAGCTTGTGACGTTCGACAGCGCTCTCGCTCGCCAGGATCACGCACGCCGCCCCATCGGTCACCTGGGCGCTGTTGCCGGCGGTCACCTTGCCGAAGTCCCTATCAAAGGCGGGTTTTAAGCGCGCGAGCTGCTCCAAGGTCGTATCCGGCCGCACGCCTTCGTCGTGATCGTAGTAATTGCCCTGCCAATCGTAGAGCGTTTCGATCTCTTTCAGCTTCCCCTCGCGCTGCGCTTGGGCGAGGCGTCGATGGCTTTCTAGCGCATAGGCGTCGATGGTCTCACGGCTGAGCCCAAAGCGGTGCGCCACGATCTCGGCGGTCTGTCCCATCGACAAGCCGACCACGGGATCGGTCAAGCCTCGCAACAGTCCGATGATGGGCTGCAAGTAAGCCACGCGTAGTTGCGTCAGCGCCTTGAACCGCTGTCCCAAGTTGCGCGCCTGGCTCCATTGCCCGAGCCAGGCCACCATGGCATTGCCAAGCAGCACCGGAGCATGGCTCATGGCTTCGGTGCCCCCCGCGAGCACCAGCTCGGCGCCTCCCGAGGCGATGTCATGCGCGGCGCTGTCGATGGCTTGCATCCCCGATCCGCAATTGCGCTGAACCGTCCACGCCGGGGTCGCATCGCCGCAGCCGAGACGCAGGGCGATGACGCGGGCGATATTGGCCTCATCGGGACCCGGCATGATGCAACCGAAGATGACCTCGTCGAAGTCCGCCGGCGCGAAGGGCTGGCGGGCGAGCAGCGGCCGGGCGGCGTTGAGCGCCAACTCGGCGGCGGTGAACGGTCCGGGCTTCCCGCGTGCTTTGAGAAACGGCGTGCGGCTCCCGTCGATGATGAACACCGGCCGCCCCGGTATGGATGTTTTGGTAATGGTCATTGCGATTCCTCAATCAGCTTCCGCGGTAGTGGGGTCGATCACCGACGCCACCTCCGAGACCCGGTTTGCGGGAAAGCCACCTTGGCGGGCATGTTCCCGCACCATCTCTTCGTTCGGCGCGATGTAGACACAATAGACCTTGTCGCCGGTCACGTAGCTCTGAACCCATTGAATTTGAGGTCCAAGCCCGTTCAAGACAGCGCAGGATTTCTGCGAGATCGCTTGCAATTCCTGCGCTGAAAGTTTACCCGCGCCGGGGATCTCGCGTTCGATGACGTATTTAGGCATGCTGAGTCTCCATTTTTTGAACTTCGAGTATTTTAACCCTCAATGGCCGGCCCTACCTACCCGCGTCATGTTCGCCGCATCCGCAGCTCCGGATTCAACGCCTCCCGCAGTCCCTCTCCCACCAGGTTAAAGGCCAAAACCACGATCAGGATAGCGAACCCGGGGGTGAAAAAAAGCCACGGCGCATCGAAAATGAAATCCTTGCCGTCAGCGAGAATATTCCCCCAGGTGGCGTAGGGCGGCTGTACCCCGAAGCCGAGAAAGCTCAGCGCCGACTCGGTCAAGATCGCCGAGGCCACATCGATGGTGGCCGACACCAGCACCGGCGCCATCGCGTTCGGGAGCATGTGCCGGAACATGATGCGGATCTCGGGTACGCCCAGCGCTTGGGCCGCCACCACGAAGTCACGCTCGCGCAGGGACAGAAACTCGGCCCGTACGAAGCGGGCCGTGCCGGTCCAGCTCGTCAGCCCGATGACGATCATGATGTTGTATATGCTCGGCGGCAAGAGCGCGACCACGGTAAGAATGAGGAAAAAGGTCGGGAAGCACATCATGGTATCGGTAAACCGCATGATTAAGGAATCAACCGTGATGATGCCGAGCCGCAGATTTCCGTAAAACCCGGCAAGCGCCCCGAGCGTGACGCCGATGAGCACCGAAATCCCCACGGCGACGAACCCGATCGAGAGCGACACAAACGAGCCTTGCAACATGCGCGCGAATACATCGCGGCCGAGCTCGTCGGTGCCCAGCAGATAGCGGCCGAATACGGGCGTATCGGGTGCCGGGATCATGCCTAATGCAGCCTCGGACAATGGGGGTTTGAATTTATCCGGTAAGCGAATCGTTTCCGTATCGAACACCACCCACCACTCGGTCAACACCTTGCCGGCGATCGCCAACCCGAGCAGGACCACGAGGACGACGGCGCCGCCCGCAGCCAACCGGTTTAGCCAAAACGTGGGCCAAAACGCCGGGGCTTCACCGGCCAGATCCGGCGCCGACACCTCGCCAGCCATGCTTTGCGGTTGCCCGACGCTCACGGCTACTCGATCTGAATGCGCGGATCGGCGAACAGGTACAAGATGTCCGCGAGGAAGGTGCCGACGAGGGTGAGCACGGCAGCGATGAAGTTCAGCGTCAATATCACCGGGAAATCGCGCGCCAAGATAGCTTCATAACCCAGGCGGCCGAGCCCGGGCCAGGCGAAGATCTGCTCGAAGATGACCGACCCACCGATAAGACCCGGCACCAGAAAACCGAACATGGTGACGAAGGGCAAGAGCGCATTGCGCAACGCATGGCGGTAGATGACGGCGTCCTCCGGCAGCCCCTTGGCGCGCGCGGTGCGCACGTAATCTTGGCCGATGACCTCCAGCATTTGCGAGCGCACGTAACGCGAAAGGATCGCAATGCCCATCACGGCCGACATCAGCGCCGGGATGGCCAGATGCCAGAGGCGATCCATCCATTGGAACACGGGTACGGCCTCGTCCATCCCGAAGGTGCTCATCCCGATCACCGGGACATCGAGCGTATCGACGACGCCGAGGATCACCAGATAGGAGAGAAAAAATCCGGGTATGGAAATCAGGGTATAGGATAGAAAGGTCATCGAGCGGTCGAAAGGAGAGTCCCTGTGGACCGCGGCGTGGATCCCGGTCGGAAACGACAAGCCCCAGACAATCAATGTGGTGAGCAGAAACAAGGGCAAGGAGTTCAAGAGACGCTGGCCTATCTTCGGCAACACCGGCTGGCTATCCTTAAAGGACTTCAAATCACCGGAAGCGAGATCCCGCAACCAGTAGATATACTGCAGGTAGAGCGGATCGTCGAGATGAAACGCGGCCCGGATGCGCGCGATGTCCTCGGGTTTCATGCGCGGGTTCGAGGGATCCACTTCGCTCGGCTCGCCCGGCGCGAGATGTACCACGGAATGCGCAAGGATCGAGACGAAGACGAGCAGAATGAGACGCTGCCAGACGTTGCGTAGGATATAGGCCCACATGAGATACTAAAACTCGGGGGTAAACGCCAATTTACGCCACTTGTTGAAATAATAGGAAATCGTTCCGCCCTTGGTCGGATAGATCTTTACATACCGTTCCTGGCCTTTTGCGTCGCGCTCGACGATGACGATCTTCTTGTCCAACACCCGTGTGGCGCGCGGTGTATAGAGAAAATTATAAGGTTGATCCTCGTAGATGATCCGGTGCAGCCGGTGGGCAAGCGCGCGTTGACGCGCGGGATCGTATTCCTGGCGAATGCGGAGGATCAGCCGATCGGCCTCGGGATTGTTATAGGCCACGAAGTTAAGCTGTTTCGGTCCGGACTGGCTGGAATGAAAGATCTGGTATAGATCCGGGTCAAGGGGCGGAGTGGTCCACCCCAGGACCACGGCGTCGAACGCGCCCTTGTCCACGAAATCCTCCAAGAACACCGCCCATTCGAAATACTGAGTGTTGCATTTGATGCCGATTTTCTTCCAGGCATTCTGGGCGATGGTCATGATATTCTTGCGCGCAGGATTGCCGCTGTTGGTAATCAAATTAAACTCGAAAACGGCCCCGTCTTTCTCCAGCAATCCTTCGGCGTTCTTGCGCCAGCCGGCCTCTTTCAGCAGCCGCGATGCGGCCGCAGGATCGTAAGGCAGGGGTTGGACCGCGGGATCGTACCAGGGGGTCTCCTTGGGAAAGGGACCGGTGGTGCGCTCGCCTTCGCCATACAAGAGGTAGCGGATAACGTCGTCCACGTCGATGGCCATACCGAGCGCCCGGCGCACCCGCGGGTCCGCGAACAGCGGCTTCCGCAGGTTGTACCCGATGTAGCTATAGCTCAAGGCGAGGCTCGAAAACGACTGATAGCTATCGTCCTTTAGATACCGGGCCACTTGATGGGGCATGGCCCCGTAGTAGTCGACGGCGCCGGTGCGAAACTCCACCTCCTGGGTTAAGGGGTCGGGAATGATGCGCAAATAGTAGTCTTCGAACTCGGGGCGGCCCTCCCAGTAATCGTCGTTGCGTTCGAGGTGGATAAATTCATCGCCTCGCCACTCACCAAATTTGAAGGGCCCGGACCCGACCGGATACCGATTGAAGCGGGTCTCACGCATGCCGAAGGCCGCGCGCGCCGCCGCCGACAGGTTTTCCGTTTCCGCCTTAAGCGCCTCTTCGCTCAAAAGGTGGCGGGGCAGGATCCCCATCGTCCAGGCGTTGATTGCCGGGGAATGCAGCCGTTTGTACGTGACCTTCACGCTATGGGGATCGGGGACCTTGAGCGACTTGATCGGCTCGAAGTCGGACGCGCGCGGGGAGAGGTTCTTGGGGTTCATGATTGCGTCGTAGGTAAATTTCACATCCCGCGCCGTCACCTCCGTGCCATCGTGGAAGCGGACACCGCGGCGCAGGCGGAACAAGATCACCGGGTTATGCTCCGCGATCGGAAGCAGTTCCGCCAGATGGGCTTGGAGTCGATCCGCGGCGCCGGGCTCCTCGGCATCTACGTGCCGTTCGTAGGGAAACCCATCAAGGTAACGCGATCCCAAGATGGGCTCGAGGCGAGTAAAAAAATCCTGGTCCACCCGGGTTAGCGAAAACCGGAGGCGCTCTGGAACTCGCACCGTAACACGTATTTCCGAGGGTTTGCCCTCCTCTCGCGGCGTCACTACGGTTTCTGCGCGCGTTTCAGGATGCAACACGTCGATACCCAGTAATAATCCTTTCAAGCCGCTGCGATCGCGCGCGTTGAGGATACGCTTTTTGAGCTCGGCGGCGGAAACCGGCGTTCCATCCGCCAAGCGCCTGTCCGGACGCACGATTAAATACGCTTGTTCCGTGATCGCCCAGTCCTTGGCCAAACGGCCTCGGAGCCTGAGATCTTCATCCGCCCCCAACAGACCCTCGAACACATAGTCGGTAATGCCGCTGCTGACGGTGTCCGCGTTGAGGATCGGGTTTAGGATCTTGGCATCGGCGGC
>JBOIDL010000117.1:0-12556 GCA_050740435.1 Gammaproteobacteria bacterium | reverse complement strand
CTGTTCAACAGCTCCTCGATGCCGCGCACGTGCGTTTGCCCACCAAAATCGCCCACCCGGGCACCGTTCTAACCACTAAGACAAAACTTACTCAACGCAGAAAATCAAAATAAACAAACGACTAGCGCGGGACCATACGTTCTGAAAAAGGAACATCCGACGGAACACACTTTTACGACCTCCGCGGCCAATCAGATCGTACTCATTAGCTTCCACGCGGAATGTACGGGCGACGAACTGATCGACGGAGAGGGCGATAATCAGCCTGTCAATAGCGACAGCTATTTATATTGGTACGTGAAGGCCCAGGTCGAGGTGGATCCGCAAGGGCCCGCGGGTTGGCAAACCGTGTCTCCGACAGGAGACTTCCCCTTCCTGTGCAGCGGGTACGGTTGGAACTATTCGGGGCTCGATGCCCATATCGGAACGCTTCCGGCGGGCAGCCATAAGGTCCGAGTAAGAATCGGAAGTTATCTGGACGGTGGTTCAATCCGCGCAAAATCGCTGGTGGTGCAGCGTTAGAGGCTGCCGGGAAATACTGAGTCTCTTTCAAGGAAGGTAGTTGGGACTATTTGTGGGGCGAGCTCCGGCTCGCCTCACTTCTTCCTGGCCGAGGAGGTCTTCACCGAGATCCCCGAGCGCATCAACAACATGTGGCAGCGGCGCTATAAGCTCACCGGTTCATGGAATGTGCCCGTGGTGGAACGCATCGAGGGCACGCCAGCGCCGCAGGACGCAACGAAACCGAGCGCGAAGCCCTGACTGCGCGCTGGATTAAGGGAATTACTACTCCGACTCGATCTGCGCGGGGAGAACGTATTCTTCGCCCGCCGGGGCGCCGTGCGCGTGCGACGCGAACGGATGCTCGACGGGGGGCACCCCGGATCCTTGCCCGAAGAACGAGGCCCGTGTCATGAAGGTGTAGTCCCCTTCGACCGCCATGAGGCTTATCAACACAAGCAAACAAAGTGGCGGCACCAAAATGGCATACATCAGGGCCAGCCGCTCCCAGCGCATGTGCATGAAGACGGCGACTATCAGCCCCGCCTTCATCAACATGAACACCAGGATCAGAGACCACCTGAGGTAACCCTGAAATTGGAAGTAGTCGACCAGATAAGAGAACGTGCTGAGTACAAACAGCAATCCCCAGATCCACAAATAAACGCTAATCGGATGTTGTTGTCCTTCTACGTGAACCATGTTATCCCCTACCAAAGATAAAAGAACGCAAAGATGAATACCCACACCAGATCGACAAAGTGCCAATACAGACCCATGATTTCGACGATCTCGTAGTTCCCCTTCCTGCCGGTCATAAAACCTGGCCTCTGGCGATCCAAATCTCCCCGCAAAACCTTTATCGCCGTGATGATCAGGAATATCACGCCGACCGACACGTGAAAACCATGGAAGCCCGTGATCATGAAAAAGCTCGCGCCAAACTGGGGCGCGCCCATGGGATTGCCCCAGGGGCGTACCCCCTCTTCCACGATCAGCTTGGTCCACTCGAAGGCCTGCATGCCGACGAAGGTGGCGCCAAACAATGCCGTCGCCACCAACAAGATAGAGCACATCTTTTTATTTTTTTCATAACCGAACTTGACGGCCATGGCCATCGTCCCGCTGCTGCTGATCAAGATGAAGGTCATGATGGCGATCAGGACGAGGGGGATGTGATGTCCCGCGATCGTCAACGCGAAGACCTCGCTGGGATTGGGCCAAGGGACCGTGGTGGACATGCGCACGGTCATATAACTGGTTAAAAAACAGGTGAAGATAAAGGTATCGCTGAGGAGGAAGATCCACATCATGGCTTTGCCCCAGGGGACCTTCTTAAACGCCCGCTGGTCCGAGGACCAGTCGGCGACGATGCCTTGCAAGCCTTCAGGCAGAAGAGGGGATGCTCCCGTACTTGTCAACACAGATTGCGTCATATACTTTGAATTCCGCTACGTAGCCAACAGCAGACCGAACAAAATCAGCCAAACCACGAGCAGGAAGTGCCAGTAAACGGTGCACAGCTCCACGCTCAAGCGCACGTCCGCCACTTCAAACCCGCGCCACACCTTGGCGGTGGTTCTGCCCCAGACCCAGAGACCGCCCAACAGGTGCAAGCCGTGCAGCGCGGTGAGCAGGTAAAAGAAATCGCTTGCGGGGTTCGTCGCTAAATAAAAACCCGAAGCGTTCAGTTGTTGCCACGCCCAAAGCTGTCCTGCCAGAAAGGCAAAGGTGAAAGCGCCTCCGGCAAGCAGGCCGACTTTCACGCCGTCTATCTGCACCCGTTGTGCCGCCGTTCGTGCCCGTTGAAAGAAGGTACTCCCCAGGATCAGCAGTGCCGTGTTCCACCACAGCACCATCGGATCGGCCAAGGTAGTCCAATCCGCCGCCATCCTTCGCATGAAGTAGGCACTGATAAAGAGCGCAAACAGCGACGTGGCGACTGCAAGAAAAACGCCAAGACCGACTTTCACCGGGGGCAGGGATAACGCCCTGTCGCCGCGAACGTTTTCGATCGGGTGCTGCTGCTCGATCCAGGGCTTGGTGTTTAGCGTCAGCCGCAATAGCCACACTACCACAATGGCCATGAAAGCGGCCGCAACCACCAATGCGATCGTCACGACTACGTTTCCTCGAGGCCCTTGGTTTTCTGACCCGGCGGCTGGTTTTGCGGTATGAAGTCCTCATCAACGCCCGGCACGCTATAGTCGTAAGCCCAGCGATAGACCACCGGTAGCGTCGGGCCGAAGTTGCCGTGTTTCGGCGGAGTATCGGGGGTTTGCCACTCCAATGTGGTGGCGCCCCAGGGGTTGCCACCCGATGGCTTGCCTTTGAAATAACTCCAGACCAGGTTGTACAAAAACACCAGTTGGATGGTCCCCACGATCAATGCCGCGATGGTGATACCGACGTTCACGAAGTGCGCCGATTCGGGAATAAAATCAGTGTTTCCCATGGCGTAATACCGGCGGGGCACGCCCAAAATGCCCAGGTAATGCATAGGATAGTAAATCGCATAGCTCCCGATGAAGGTGACCCAGAAGTGAAACTTGCCCAGGGTATCGTTCAGCATGCGCCCGGTGATCTTGGGGTACCAGTGGTAGATCGCCCCGAACACCACCATGATAGGCGCTACGGCCATCACCATATGAAAGTGGGCGACCACGAACATGGTGTCGGAAAGCGGGAGATCCACGGTGACGTTACCCAGGAACAGGCCCGTTAACCCGCCGTTGATAAATGTGAAGACGAAGCCGATGGCAAACAGCATGGGGACGGTGAGGTGGATGTTACCCCGCCACAGCGTCAGCACCCAGTTGTAGACCTTGATGGCGGTGGGGATGGCGATGACCAGCGTCGTGATGGCGAAGAAGAAGCCGAAGTACGGGTTCATGCCGCTGACGTACATGTGGTGCGCCCACACCACGAGGCTCAGGGCGCCGATGGCCAGGATCGCCCACACCATCATCCGATAGCCGAAGATGTTTTTTCTTGCATGCACACTGATGAGATCGGAGACCATGCCGAAGGCGGGTAGGGCGACGATGTAGACTTCGGGATGGCCGAAGAACCAGAACAGGTGTTGAAACAAAATCGGGCTGCCGCCCCCGTAATCAAGCTGTCGTCCCATCGAAACGATGGCGGGCATGAAGAAACTGGTACCCAGCAAGCTGTCCAAGGTCATCATGATGCAGCTGACGAACAAGGCGGGAAAGGCCAATAGCGCCAGGATAGTGGCCATGAAAATGCCCCATACCGTCAAGGGTAGGCGCATCATCGTCATCCCCCGGGTGCGCGCCTGCAACACCGTCACCACATAGTTCAAACCACCCATGGTGAAACCAACGATAAAGAAACACAGGGAAACGAGCATCAAGATAATGCCCCAACTCGCCCCCGGAGTGCCCTCGAGGATGGCCTGGGGCGGGTACAGGGTCCAGCCGGAACCCGTGGGCCCGCCGGGCACGAAGAAGCTCGCCATCAGTAACAGCACGGCGAACAGGTAGACCCAGTAACTCACCATGTTTACATAGGGGAAAACCATATCGCGGGCGCCCACCATCAGCGGGATGAGGTAGTTGCCAAAACCCCCTAAGAACAGCGCGGTGAGCAGGTAGATGACCATGATCATGCCGTGCATGGTGACAAACTGCAGGTAATTGCTTGGGTCGATAAAGGAAAAGGTGTTCGGGTACCCCAGTTGCAATCGCATGATCCCCGACAACACCAAAGCCACCAACCCCACCGCGATCGCGGTGATCGCGTACTGGATGGCGATGACTTTGGCGTCTTGGCTCCAGACGTACTTCCCAATGAAAGTTTTCGGATGATAGAGCTCCATCTCTTCAACTTCGGCAGGTGGAACGTAATCCGATTCGTCATGTGCGACGTAAGCCATTAATAATTCCTCTTCGCTAATTCTTCATTACTCAGAGTTTGTGAAAAAACCTACTGCGCTTGGGATCTCGCGTTCCGGCGGTGCTCGGAATCCTCATGTATTTCAACATACACTGCGGTTCCTGCGCTCCGGCGGAACGCGACCTCCCTTCGCTCGCGACGGTTTTTTCACAAACTCTCAGCGCAGTCCAGAAGAGATCTTCCAGCGGGCCGGCCATCACAAGGTATTGATGTAAGCAACGACGTCGTTGATTGCCTGGTCGTCAGTCAGAATGTCGGCCATGAGGCCCATCTGCGGACCGTACATGTCTTGCGGGTGGGCGCCGCGTATACCTTGTTTGAAATTCTTCAATTGAGTAACCATATACCAATCGCTCATACCCGCCGTCCGGGGGGCATTCGCGGACCACCTGCCCTGCCCATTAGGACCGTGACAGGCGCCACAGGTCGCATAAACCTTTTTACCTTTTGCCGCATCCCCCGTTACCGTGGCGGGGGCGGGATTATCGGGCAGCGTCTTGATATAAGCGACGACATTCTCCATGGCGACGTCATCGACCAGTGCCGCCGCCATCGGCGCCATCACTTTACCGAACACATCCTTGGCGTGTGTACCCCGCGCACCTTGCTGGAAATATTTCAACTGCCGTTTCATGTACCAGTCTTCCAGTCCGCTCAATTTCGGCGCATTCAGCGCAAGATTACCCTCTCCTTGCGGGCCATGACAGGCAGCGCACATAGCATAGAGTGGCTCACCCGCGACCGCGTCGCCGGCTGCCCGCGAGGAGGATTGCGCGAACGTCGGGTGGCTGCTTAACCACGTATGAAACGCGGTCTGTTTCTCGACCACGACGCTGCCGCGCATGGCGAAATGTGCTATGCCACATAATTCTTCACAGAGGATCTCAAATTTCCCGGTCCGGGTGGGGGTGAACCAGATATAGGGGACCATGCCCGGCACCAGATCCATTTTGACCCGGAACTGCGGCACTGCAAAGTTATGCAGAACGTCCTTCGAGCGGAGCAACACCTTGACCGGCTTGTCGATAGGGAGGTGTACCTCGTTGCTGGCTATCAGCACATCGTCCTGTCCACTGGGGTCGTCTGTATTCATACCAAACGGGTTTTCAACGCTAACGTATTTGGAATCGACTGTGCCCAACACGCCATCCTTCCCGGGAAACCGAAAGCTCCAGTGCCACTGCTGGCCAATCGCCTCAATCACCGACGCTTCTTTCGGGACCTCGACGAATTTAGCCCACACAAACAAGCCGGGTGCCAACATGGCCACGACGCCTAGTGTGGTCAATCCGGTGAGCCACCACTCCAGCTTCTTGTTCTCGGGTTCGTACGCCGCCCGTCTTCCCTTCTGGTAACGGTAGCGGACCACGGCATAGGCCATAAAAAGATTGATCGCGACGAAAACAAACCCCGTGACCCAGAACGTGATCGTTACTGTGTCATCGATCATGCCCCAGTTGGAGGCGATCGGCGTGAAATACCACGGGCTCAGGAAATGAAACAGGAGGGAGCCAACGACCATCAACACCAACACAATCGCAACAGCCATGATTCGTTAAATCCCTCCTCGCCTATCGTGTGATATGTCTCGCCGCTCGCTCCGCGGCTCCGGGCGCTCGGGTTGCCGCGACGATCCGTTCACATGCTCTCAGAGTTTATGAAAAAACCTACTGCGCTCGGGATCTCGCATTCCGGCGGTGCTCAGAATCCTCATGGATTTCAACATACACTCCGGTTCCTGCGCTCCGGCGGAACGCGACCTCCCTTCGCTCGCGACGGTTTTTTCACAAACTCCCAGGGTTTCGATTTCCCACGAATCGTCTCGCGCGGTGTAGGTCTCTAACCACCTACACCGGCGGTCGACGCACATTATGCTCAACAACATCCCCGAATTCCAGATCCTGATCTAGTATGTAATGTTGGTAACACCCGTGAAAGTACATATTCAGTACCGACCCAAACCCGAACATCTCGCCGCGCTGCGCGAGCGCCTGCACCCGGAAATCCGGTTGACCATTGGAGATGTTCCGCCGCGGCCGGCCGATTTTGAAATCCTCGTCCACGGATTTCCAAGCCGCGCGGATGTCACGGCGAGCTCGAAGCTGCGTGCGCTCATCGTTCCGTGGGCGGGCGTCCCGATCGAGACCCTGGATCTCATGCAGACGTTTCCCGGCATCCCCGTCCATAGCCTGCACTATAACGTAGGGCCTACCGCGGAGATGGCGATCGCGTTGTTGCTCGCGGCGGCCAAGATGATCGTGCCGTTTGACCGTAATTTCCGCCGCCACCGCTGGGGTTCGCCCTTCCAGGATACGCCGGGCGGTGTGGCTCTCGAGGGCAAGACCGCGCTTATCCTCGGCTATGGACGCGTGGGACGCCGTGTGGCGAGCACCTGCCGCACCTTCGGCATGCATGTGATGGCGACGCGTCGGCACCCCGAACGCGCGCCTCCCGATGAGGTGTACGCTCCGGAGGCGCTGCCGAGCCTCCTGCCGAACGCTCACGCGCTCATCCTCTGTGTGCCTCACACCCCGCACACGGACGGGTTGATCGGCGAGAAGGAGCTAGCGTTGCTCCCACCCGATACGGTGCTGGTCAACGTCGCTCGCGGCCGAATCGTGCAAGAAGACGCGCTGTATCGCGCACTCAAGGCGAGGAGGCTGTTCGCGGCGGGACTCGACGTGTGGTACCGTTATCCTACGGAGGCCGAGCGGGACCTCGGTGTCGCGGCCGCCCCGTCAAACTTCCCGTTCCAGGATCTGGATAACGTCGTCATGAGCCCCCATCGGGCGGGCTGGTCCGAAGAAACGGAGATCGCGCGCTCCGTCCATTTGGCCGCCTTGCTCAACACGGCCGCGCTCGGGGAGCCTATGCCCCACCGCATCGATAGGCACTCAGGCTACTGATCCTCGGCGCGGCGTTGGGAAACAGGCGTTTGGCATCAACAGTCCCGGAACATCATGGTAAGAAACGCGGCTTGGCCAGCGGCGCGGGCGATAAACTCGCGCTGGATGGCATAGGCCTCTTGTTCGCGCAAACGTGAATCCCGGCAGCCGGTCGGATCGAATTTTCCGCTCAGGTCTTGGAGATAATGTACCATCTCATGGACGATCAGCCCGCGGGTCGATACGGTATCTTGAGACTCTAGACGCTCATCAATGTAAATCGTGCCCTGGTTGTCATACCAGCCGATGGCGCCGCACTTCTTTCCGCCACAGGCGTGCTCGACGAAAAACCGGTGCGGGGCATATTCGATGACGGGCAGGTGAGCGGGGCTGGGATAATGGGACAACATCACGGCCCAACTCATCAGGGCCGCAATCGCATCGGTGGAATGCATCTCCAGTACCTCCTCCGCGGCTCGGCCGTGGTCCGGTTCGTAGGTTGCGCGCCGCGCGGCTAGTGATCCCCGGTGATTCCGCCGCCGGGTTAGGGATCAATCTTACGCCGCTTACTCCCTTGCGGGAAGAAGCGCCTCCAGCGCGTCCCAGTCTAAGCGATCGCGATCGATTTTTAGATACGCGATCCCATCCTCGCTGACCACGACCGCTTCGGCGACGCCCGCCAGCCCGCCGAGCTTTCCTGCGAGCGTTCCGGCCTCGGTGCCCGAAAGTTGACCGACCTTGATCATGTGATTGCTGAGGCGCCGCGGAAGGCGGGCCCGGCTTGCGATCAGGAACCAGAGCGCGGTAATCATGGTACAGAACGCGAACACCGCGGCGATCCCGAGTTTCCCGAGCAGCCAGCCGCCCAGCGCTCCACCGATAAAGATCCCGAGGAACTGCGACATAGCGTAGATCCCGAGGGCCGTGCCGCGCCGATCCGCGGGCGCCACGCGCGACACCAAGGCGGGGAGGTGCGCCTCCAGGAAGTTGAAACCGCTGAAGAAGAGAGCCACCAGCAGCAAGAGGGGCGCGTAGGCGTTGTGAACGAAGAAAAGTCCAAGTTCCGCGCATCCGAGGAGGGCGATCGCGCCGAGAAAGATGGCCTTACCTTGAGCGCCTCGATCGGCCAGACGCAGAAAAGGCGCCATGACGAGGAGCGAGATCAGGAGGGCGGGCAAGTAAACCTGCCAGTGAGCGGCGCTCGCGAGGTGCGCATGGTCGTGCAAAGCGATCGGCAGCGCGACGAAGCTGGCGGTCAAGCTCATATGCAACAGCATGATGCCGGCGTCGAGACGCAGTAGCTCGGGATGCGCTAGGATCGCGCGAAGGTGGCTCAATCGGGGCTCGCATTCGCGGTGAAACGTGCTGCGCTCGGGCTCTGGCACGGCAAGGAATAAGACCGCGAGGGCAGCCAGCGCCAAGGCAGCCGAGATCCAAAACAGACCCTGCAAACCTACCCGCGCATCAAGCACCGGCCCCATGACAAAGGCGCTGGCGAAGGCGAGGCCGATGGTGACGCCGATAAAAGCCATGACCTTGGTGCGTTGTTCTTCGCGGGTGAGATCCGCCGCCAAGGCCATCACCGCGGCGGAGATGGCTCCGGTGCCTTGCAGTGCGCGGCCCAGGATGACGCCGAGGATGTGATCGGAGAGGGCGGCGGTGGCGCTGCCGATCGCGAATAGCACCAGCCCCGCCGCGATGACGGGCTTGCGCCCGAGCCGGTCGGAGAGGCCTCCGAACGGGATCTGAAACAGGGCCTGGGTTAGACCGTAGGCGCCTAGCGCGAGGCCGGTGAGAAGCGGGGTTGCGCCCGCGAGTCGGGTGGCATACAAGGAAAATACCGGTACTATAAGGAAGAGGCCGAACATCCGTAGGAAATAGATAGCGCTGAGCGAAGCCGCCGCGGCCAATTCGACCGCGCTCATTCTAAATACCCCGCCGTTCACGGCGGGCACTTTAGCTTTGGGGTTTCCAAAGGGGAGTAGTGCCACTCTCCCCTTTGGTCAAGGGCGGGATGCATCCCCCGCGCGCGAAGTAAAATTGATTTTCGGGCCCGATGGCGCCATACCGTTTTGCCTCATCGCCACGATCATCCTTAAAATTCAAACTTTGCTTGGGTAGCGTAACGCTTCATGGAAACCATTCGCATCCGCGGCGCGCGGACGCACAATCTAAAGAACATCGACATTGACCTGCCGCGCGGCGCGCTCACCGTGATCACGGGCCTCTCGGGTTCGGGCAAGTCCTCCTTGGCCTTCGATACCCTCTATGCCGAGGGTCAACGGCGTTATGTCGAATCGCTATCCACCTACGCGCGCCAATTCTTATCCATGATGCAAAAGCCGGATGTCGATTCTATCGAAGGTCTTTCACCCGCTATCGCCATCGAACAGAAATCCACCTCGCACAATCCGCGCTCGACGGTGGGAACCACCACCGAGATCTACGATTATCTGCGCCTGCTGTTTGCGCGGGCCGGGGAACCTCGCTGCCCGGAACATGGGTCGGTGCTCGCGGCGCAGAGCATCAGCCAAATGGTGGATCAAGTGGTGGCCGAGCCCGAGGGCACGCGCTTGATGCTGCTGGCGCCGGTGGTCCAGGACCGCAAGGGCGAGCACCGCGACATCCTCGCGGCACTCGGCAAGCAAGGCTTCGTACGCGCCCGAGCCGACGGCCACCTGATCGATCTCGACGAGCCGCCCGTGCTCGCATTATACAAAAAACATGCTATCGAGGCGGTGGTCGATAGGTTCAAGGTACGGGCCGATCTCGAGCTGCGTTTGGCCGAATCGTTCGAGACGGCGATTAAGGTCTCAGGAGGCGTCGCCCGGGTCGCATTCATCGACGATCCGGCGCGCCCCGAGCTGGTGTTTTCAGCGCGCTTCGCCTGCCCGCACTGCGCTTATAGCATCGAGGATCTCGAGCCGCGTCTGTTCTCCTTCAACAATCCGGCCGGGGCCTGCCGCGATTGCGACGGGCTAGGGATCGCCGAATTCTTCGACCCCACGCAGATCGTGCGGCACCCCGAGTTGAGCCTGCCGGGCGGCGCGATCCCCGGATGGGACCGGCGCAATGTGCATTATTTCCAGCTTATGTCGGATCTGGCAGCGCACTTTGGCTTCGATCTCGATACCCCGTTCAAAGACCTATCCGAAACGATCCAACACCTCATCCTTGAGGGTAGCGGGAGCGAGGCGATCGCGTTCCACGATACCGACAGCGAGGGTGCGACACGGACGCGCCGCCACCGCTTCGAAGGGGTCATTCCGAATCTGAAGCGGCGCTACCGGGATACCGAATCGAACCTGGTCCGCGAGGACCTACGCAAGTATATCAGCACCCAGGCCTGTCCCGCGTGTAACGGCACACGCCTCGGAACCCAGGCGCGCTCGGTCTTCGTCGGCGGCTTGCGCTTGCCCGAAATCACGGCGATGACCGTGGAGAAGGCGCGGGAATTTTGCGAGGCTCTCCGCCTCGTCGGCTACAAGGGTGAAATCGCAACCAAGATCGTGAAGGAAATCGGCACCCGGCTCCGGTTTCTTGCTAATGTCGGGCTCGACTATCTCACGCTCGATCGTAGCGCGGATTCGCTCTCCGGGGGGGAAGGGCAGCGGATCCGCCTCGCGAGCCAGTTGGGCGCCGGCCTGGTGGGTGTCATGTACGTGCTCGACGAGCCCTCGATCGGTCTCCACCCGCGCGACAATCGGCGCCTCCTCAGTACGCTTTGTCACCTCCGCGACCTCGGCAATACGGTGATCGTGGTCGAGCACGATGAGGAAGCGATCCGGGCGTCGGACCACGTGCTCGACATGGGACCGGGCGCCGGGATCCACGGCGGCCGGGTGGTCGCCGCCGGTCCAGCGGCGACTGTCGCGCAGCATACGGAATCGCTGACCGGCCAGTATCTCTCCGGCCGGCGGGCGATCGCTTTGCCTCCCACCCGCACTCCCCCCGATGGCAGACCCGCGTTATACCTGTATGGCGCCCGGGGAAACAATCTCAAATCGATAGACGTGGAGTTTCCCTTGGGGCTCATGATCTGTGTGACCGGCGTGTCCGGATCGGGGAAATCGACGCTCATCAACGACACTCTGTATCCGATCGCGGCGCGGCGCTTGCACCAGGCGCATATAGAGCCGATGCCGTATGCCGAGGTCGAGGGAATCGAATGGTTGGATAAGGTCGTCGACATCGATCAAAGCCCCATCGGACGCACCCCGCGTTCCAATCCGGCTACCTATACCGGTCTATTTGCTCCGGTGCGCGAGCTTTTTTCCGCCACCCAGGAAGCGCGTTCGCGCGGCTATATGCCGGGCCGCTTCAGCTTCAACGTCAAGGGCGGGCGCTGCGAGGCCTGTCAGGGCGAGGGCATGATCAAAGTCGAGATGCACTTTCTCCCCGACGTTTATGTGGCGTGTGATCTCTGCAAGGGCTCGCGTTATAACCGCGAGACGCTCGATGTCAAGTACAAGGGCAACAATATTGCCGAGGTTCTCGAGATGACGGTGGAGGAGGCGCGAACTTTCTTTGACCCCGTTCCGGCGATTGCGACCAAGCTCCAGACCTTGCTGGACGTCGGGGTGTCTTACCTCAAGCTCGGCCAAAACGCGACCTCGCTCTCGGGAGGGGAAGCCCAACGCCTGAAGCTATCGCGCGAGTTGTCGCGGCGCGATACCGGCGCCACACTGTACATCCTGGACGAGCCCACGACCGGTCTGCACTTCCACGACATCGAGCAGCTACTGCACGTGCTCCATCGGCTTCGCGATCGCGGTAACACGGTGGTGGTCATCGAGCACAACCTGGAGGTGATCAAGACCGCCGATTGGATCATCGATCTCGGGCCGGAGGGCGGGGAGGGCGGCGGACGGATCGTAGCGGTGGGTACGCCCGAGATGCTGGCGGCCGACCCGAGCTCCTACACCGGGATGCATTTAGCGCCGGTGCTGGCGCGCCACGCTCCGAAAGGATCGCCTGCAATATGCGCGCAACGGGCCTAGGAACGGTAAGCGGACCGCAGTGCCCCGGTACGTTTAAGGTTTAAGCCGAACTTCTTTTAGCGAATTAGCGTAACGGTCTGATAGGATGGAATAATTTAAAAACACAGGGTGCGGCTACTGGGTACGTTGGAAAGCCTGGCGTTGTAAAGCGGTGGGCCGGGTGATTTGATCGAAGGCTTCTGCCCCTTCGATTTTGGGTTGGATGCGGTTTTTGGTGATGGTGCCGAGATCGGCCAGCAGCGTCTGGAAGCT
>JBOIDL010000116.1:0-12571 GCA_050740435.1 Gammaproteobacteria bacterium | reverse complement strand
ATATCGCCGTGCATAATCGCGACCCCAAGCCCTTCGTCTGGACCGCCAAGGCCAATGACATTCTGCAGAAGGTCATTCGTGCCAATCGCCGTTTAAGTTCCAAGAACAACGAAGCACTACACTAGGGGGTGTACATCGTCTTCTGGCACGACGACAAAGACGCGCGCCAGATCGCGTCGTACATCCTGCGATGCGTACCGCCTGATATACTGATCAAGGGCGTGTTGTCCGCAGCAAAAGCCTGTCGTATCGACTGCTGAATCGAGCGGGCGGATACGAAAGGCCGTCACCGACGGACTTGTTTAGCGTGACGCTTGACAGCACGTTTTAGGGCCGCATTAGGCTCGACGGGCGTATCGAGGGCGGCGAGAAAAGCCTTAAAATTTATCGGATTTAAGGTAATTGACTCATGCGCCTTTATGACTTGTTCAGCCGAGGCCAAGGCGTGCGAGAGCACGAATTCGGACACGCTGACATGCGTATAGGCGGCCGCCTTGTCGAGCAACTGTCTTGCCCGATTATCGCAGCGGACGTTAAGGCGGCTTTCCTTGATCGCTGAGGCGCTCATATCAGACTCCAGAAGTCGAACGCGGGATATTGTGCGCCATTTGTACGCACGTAGCAAGGCGATCTAATACGATCTCGCGAACGTCGGAAGGTCAGCAACAGGGCAAGGCCGCGGGAATTGGGGCGCGCTACTGGCAGGGGCAGACCCTCCCCGGCTAGCCCGTTACCTCCGCCCCTTAGTGACAGCACGCTGGAAGCGCGGATCGCCGAGGCCGAGCCGCGCGGCGCCAACACGGCGAGGCGCGCGTCGAGCTGGCCGTGCTTTCCGAGCGGCGCACGCGAGCGGTCTTTGTCGCGCTCTTCGGCGAGAGCAGCAGCGGCAAGTCCTCGCTCATCCGAGCCTTGCTCCCGGGTGTGAGGCCGTGATCGATGCGCGCCGCGGGACGACTCAAACGCTGCGGCGCTACGCATGGAGCGGGCCTGACGGAACACCGATCCTGCTCACCGATCTGCCGGGTTTGAACGTGACCAAGGGCGGCGACGAAGGATCTTGACCTCCGCAGTGGACTTGTATCTTTGCGCAGTAGCACGATTGTGCTACATTTTATTTGATTTTGCATTGGAGTCCAAACATGTCCACGACTACGATCCGGCTACCAGAAGAACTGAAGGCTCGCGTTGCCGCCGCCGCGGAGCGCGCCGGAACTACGGCCCATAGCTTCATTCTGGAGGCAATTGCAGAGAAGGCGGATCAGGCGGAGCGCCGCGCAGACTTTCATGACGTTGCCGAGAAGCGCTATGCCGATCTCGTGGCTTCCGGCAAGACGATTCCCTGGGAAAAAATGCGCAGCTATCTTGAAGATCGGATAGGGGGAAAAACGGTCGCTCGCCCAGTGGGTAAAAAACTGCCTCGCTGAGGATGGCCAGAATCGAGTTGGCTCCTGAGATTCAGAATGACTTCGATCGCATCCTTGGGCATCTCGTGGAGCACGCTGTTGACGATGCGCCTGGCCGTATCAGGGAAATCATTATGGCTATCGACGTACTCCAACATAATCCGCTTATCGGTAGACCCGTATCCGCTGACACGAGGGAGTTGGTCATCGGACGCAGCGCCCGTGGCTACGTGGCTTTGTACCGCTATATCGAGCAGATCGACACGGTCTTCGTGCTCGCAATTCGCAGTCAGCGGGAGGCTGGCTACTCCAGATCTTAGTTCCGTTGAGAGCGAATGACCGACCGTTACTGGCCCCCGCAACTGTGGGAGCCATGCGCAATAGGGCGCGCTACTGGCAGGGACATGGCGTAACCACTACACTGTTCGCGAGCAGCCGATGAACCGCACGCCCTTCAGCGAGCAGCGCTTGTCGACTATCAGCCGACGGGCGCTTCCTTTTCCGGTTCTATTGTTTCTTGCCGCGCTGGCGAGCTTGGCGCATCGCCTCCGCCCCTCTTGTGCGCGACGGACCTGGCCTTCCAGGTCTGGGAAGCGCTGGGGTCGTTACCGCTCGTGGTTCAGCTTTCTGCGCGGCATCGTCGCGCTCACAGGGGATTCACCTGGCTGGTATGGCGCGCCTGCTGCGGCCGCGTAAACCCGCCCCGTCCAGCCCCTTACCGCACGGCTTAACGACGCCGCTGGAAGCGCGGATCGCCGAGGCCGAACGGCGCGGCGCCAACACGGGCGCGCGCCGAGCTGGCCTTGCTGGCGAACGGCGCACGGGAGAGGCATTCGGGGTATCCGGGATTCGTTGACCTAGTAAGGAATATTCCTTACCATAGTTGAACCAAATTGCGGAGTTCACCATGTCCCACATCCATGAAGTTGCCACTGTTACCTCGAAAGGGCAGATCACCCTGCCGAAGCCTATCCGTCAGGCGCTGGGGATCGGTATCGGCGGCAAGGTGGCCTTCGAGTTGCGCGGCTCCGAGGTGGTGGTCACGCGGGTCGACGACGAAAGGCATGAAGACCCTGTCATCACTGCCTTCCTGGCCCTGCTGGAAAAGGACATCCGGACGGGCAAGAACATGACAACGCTGCCACAGGATCTGGCGCGAACAATGTTGGAAAACCTTCATCGCTCTGCTGCTCTCTCAGAGGAGATCGCTGGCGATGTAGCGCTGTAATGCTGCGGTACGGTTGGACGCTGCTCTTCCACGAATGTCTGATCGAGCAACTGCGCAAGCTGAAGGCAGCCGCGGATCGGGCCGAATCAGCCGATCCATCAGGCTTCGAAGCCAATGCCAACGTCAAGCTGTTTCGTGCCCTTAGCCATTTGATCCTGGAGACAGTTCCCGGTGATCCGTCGCGCGAGGAATACCGGCAGGGCAAAACGATGGGACCCGCATATAGTCATTGGCGCCGCGTGAAAATGGGGCGCCGTTTCCGGCTCTTCTTTCGTTACGACTCGAAGGCCAGGGTAATCGTATTTGCCTGGGTCAATGACGAACAGACGCTGCGGTCCAGCGGCAGCAAGTCAGATCCGTACGCCGTGTTTCAGAAAATGTTGGATCGTGGTAATCCTCCTGACGGGTGGGATGCATTGGTTGCGGAGACGCGAACGGAATGGGCGCCATGACGTGGCTAGTGCGGGCGTTTACCGAATCTACGTGGAAAATGGGCGATCTATCTCGATCGAGGCGTCTTCCGTGAACTCAGAAATGTGCATTACTTCAATGATCGCTTCGGGTGGGACGCTGAACTCAAACTGAGACACTACCCTCGCGGCGCGAGCCGCGCGCAATAGGACCCGCTACTGGCAGGGACATGGCGTAACCACTACACTGTTCGCGAGAAATCGATGAACCTTCCCTTTCCGGTTCGATTGTTTCTCGCCGCGCTGGCGAGCCTGGCGCTCGCCTCCGCCTTGTGGGTGCTTTTGTATGCGACGGACCTGGCCTTCGCGGTCTGGGAAGGGCTGCGGTCGTTACCGCTCGTGGTTCAGCTTTCCTACGCGGCAGTGATCCTCGCGCTCACGGGAGGATTCGCTTGGCTGGTGTGGCGCTTGCTGCGGCCGCGTAAACCCTCCCCGGCTAGCCCGTTACCTCCGCCCCTTAGTGCCAGCACGCTGGAAGCGCGGATCACCGAGGCCGAGCGGAGCGGCGCCAACGCGGGCGAGGCGCGGACCGAGTTGGCCGTGCTTGCCGAGCGGCGCACGGGAGAGCAGGTCTTTATCGCCTTGTTCGGCGAGGGGAGCAGCGGCAAATCCTCGCTCATCCGAGCCTTGCTCCCCGGCTGCGAGGCCGTGATCGATGCGCGCCGGGGAACGACTCAAACGCTGACACGCTATGCATGGAGCCGCCCTGACGGGACACCGATCCTGCTCACCGATCTACCGGGCCTGAACGTGACCGAGGGCGGCGACGAAAGCGCGTGGCGTGAGGAAGCCCTGCGGGCGCACGTTGTCATCTATCTCACCGACGGTGATCTCACGCGCGATCAGTATCTGGAGCTACAACACCTCGCCCGTTTTCAGAAGCCCGTTATCCTGGCCTTGAACAAAATCGATCACTACACCCGGGATCAGCGTGAAGCCTTGCGCATGAGGTTGGCCAGCCGCGTGGCGTCTCTGGGCGATATCGACATCGTCGCTGTCTCGGCAGGGGGTATGCGTCCAGTCGTCAAGGTACGCGCCGACGGCCGCGAAGAGGTTGCTTCCACCGCGATTCCCATCGAGATCGACGCTCTCGTTCAGTCCCTCGACCGCATTCTTCGGCGCGGCACTACGGCGATCGACGCATCCCGTGACTCGGCCGTCTGGCGCTTGGCGGCCGATAAGCTCGATCGGGCGGTCCTGGTACGCCGGGAGGCCCACGCACAAGAGATCATCGACGACTACACCCGCAAGGCCGTGCTCGGAGCGGTGGTCGCGATTAGCCCCGGCACGGATTTGCTGGTCCAAGGCTATCTCGGCATGGGCCTGGTGCGCGCGCTGTGCCAGGCCTATGACGTGAGTCCCCGCGAGGTGGATGTATCGCGCTTCCTCAAGCTTGCTTCCGACCAGGTGCGTAAGACCTTGCCGCTGGTGCTGACCGTCGCCGGAAACGTTTGCAAGGCCTTTCCCGGCGTGGGGACCTTGGCCGGGGGGCTTTTGCATGCGGTCGGTTACGGGATTATCTTTGAGAGCCTGGGCCGCGCCATCGCCGCCACCCTTGCCGAACATGGGGCGCTCATCGTATCACCCGCTCTGCGGGCTTTTGAGGACAAAATAACCGATGATCTGGAAGCACGTGCTCGCCGCCTTGTTGCCCTGGCGCAAAAACGCAAGTCCTGAAGCGGCTGCCGGATCTGCCGGCCACGTCGATCTCGCCCGCGAGAGCTTGCAGTCCTTGCTTGCGGACCGCAACCTGCCGGCGCCGGTCCGGCGCGGACTCGCCGCCGAGCTTGCCGGGGTGCAGGCGATGCTCGACAAGCTCGAACACGGACACATCCACATCGCGGTGTTCGGGCGGGTCGGCGTGGGGAAGTCCGCGCTGCTCAACGCCCTGCTGCATGAGACGCGGTTCAGCACCAGCCCGCTGCATGGGGAAACACGAGAACCGCAATCCGCCGTCTGGCAAGAATGGGACGACGGGGGATTGTTTCTCATCGACACGCCCGGCATCAACGACGTCGACGGCGAGGAACGCGAACGCCAAGCGCGCGCCGTGGCGGCACGCGCCGATCTCATCCTGTTCGTTGTCGACGGCGATTTATCGGGAACGGAAATGCAAGCCTTGCGGGTCCTCATCGCGGCGCATCGGCCGGTGCTCTTGGTCTTCAATAAGATCGATCGCTACACGGATTCTGATCGGGCGCTGCTCTTAGATCATCTCAAGCTCCGCGGCGCGGGTCTCATCCCGCCCGACCACATCGTATGCACCGCGGCGGAACCGGCCGAACGCATCTATCTCGAGGCCGATGCGCGTGGCCGTGAAATCGAAACGCGCCGTCCCGCGCCAGCCGATGTGGAAAGCCTACGGAGCGCGCTCTGGTCGATTTTAGAAGCCGAGGGAAAAACCCTGATGGCGCTCAATGCAACGCTCTTCGCCGGATCGGTGTCCGATGCCATCGGCCAGCGGATCGTGGCGATCAAGAAAGAGCTAGCCGACCGGCTCATTAGAAAATATTGTGTCGCCAAAGGCGTGGTCGTGGGGCTCAACCCGGTGCCGATTTCGGACCTGGTAGCGGCCGGGCTCGCCGATGTCGGCCTGGTGTTCCATCTTGCACGCATCTATGGACTCCCGGTCACCACCGCCGAGGCGGGCGGATTGCTGCGGACGATCGCCGCGCAAATGGCGCTCGTGATGGGCACCGTCTGGGCCGTGCACTTCGTCGCTTCGGTCATGAAGGGCGGCACGGCAGGCCTGTCGACACTCGTGACCGGGACCGCCCAAGGCGCGGTGGCTTATTACTCGGCGTATGTTGTCGGGCGTGCCGCGCAGAGCTATTTTGCGCTCGGCCGTTCGTGGGGACCGAACGGCCCGAAACGCGTGGTGCAGGAAATCCTCGAAAGCCTTGATCGCGAGTCGCTCCTCGGCGAGGCGCGCGAACAGATCGCTCAGCGCCTGCGGTATTCGGGAACGGATTAGTAGCGTGCGCTGTGCGCACGATTTACCCATCCCTTGAGCGGGGCGATTACGAACCGGCTGTCGAGGAAATGCTGGCTTCCAGATGGGCCTGGCAGGTTGGCGGCTGATGAGTTCGCCCGGATGATGCGGGAGGAATGAGGCTATCTACGGCGCTACGTCCGGGCTACTTTTACTACGGTATCTCGATGACCCCTTCGGTGATGAGGATCTTGGCATTTAAAGGTCCAAGAAAATCCATTCCTAACAGGCCATCCACCAGGCTTCCAAAGGGCAACGTGTGAGCAATGACAGCCATCTGGTCGACTTTCTGGCCGAGGCATTGGAGCCATGACACCTGCACCCTGGGGACAATGAGATAGCCGCTTCCCGTGACGAGCCTGACGTGGTCAGTACTGGGTGCGGGACTACAGCCAACAGATTCCAACACCTCTACAGGCAGAATCGTATAGGTAGAGCCGGTATCAACTAGGAGCCTGACCACCCTGACCCCCGCCGGGCCGCTGATAGCCGCTTTCGTCAGGAGGAGTTTCCCCGCGTGCTCCAGTGGATACCTGGTCATGCATCAAACATCACTGCGAGGTCGTGCGGGAACTCGCCAGCATATTCAATGGCGATGTTTTGGCCCTTCGTCTTCAACAGGTGTTTGTAGATCTCCTCCTTCGCAGAAGAATGAGCGATGACCTCGCCTTCAACGACGTTGAGCTGCTGATCGAGTTGCTTATATTCGATCAATACCCATTGCCCGGCGTACTGCTTGCGAATCTCTTCCCACTTCATTGAGCGTTCCTGCCTCAATCAAATGACTTTGCCTTTGCGACATCGTAGGCGCTTCTGCCATGACGATCAAATCCGCCGACATAACGTGCTTCAGCCAGCGTAGCCAAGGATGAAACGGAGTGGAATCCGGGATGATATTCGCGACGGTTCAATGCGTTCCCGGAATCCGCTTCGCTACTTCCGGGCTACTTTTACTGCGGTATTCGGGAACCGGGTGGTTGTTCATCTGCGAGATCGTTGCGGTGTTGCTGAAGTATGCCCCGCTGCGCCATCCCTCGTCGTCCGCCTAATACATCACCAACACCGCCGCCCCTTCGATGGCGCCCTCGCGCAGCCGCCGGAGCGCCTCGTTGGCTTCTTCCAGCGCGAAGGTCTGCACGCGGGTCTTGATCGGGACCTGCGGGGCGATCGAAAAAAGCTCCTCGGCGTCTTGACGGGTCAGGTTGGCGACCGAGCGAATGACCCGCTCCTCCCAGAGCAAGCGGTAAGGGAACGTGGGGATATCGCTCATGTGGATGCCGCCGCAGACGATCACCCCGCCCTTGCATGTCGCCCGCAAGGCATCGACGATGAGGCGACCCGCGGGTGCGAAGATGAGCGCCGCATCAAGCGCCTCGGGCGGGCGCTCTCCGGACTCGCCGGCCCATTCCGCGCCTAAGCGCCGGGCGAACGCCTGCCCCGCGACATCACCTGGGCGTGTGAAGGCGTAGATCCGCTTGCCTTGATGGACGGCGACCTGGGCGATGATATGGGCCGCGGCGCCGAAGCCATAGATCCCGATGTGCTCCGCGTTCTCTCCCGCCATCCGATAAGCGCGATAACCGATGAGCCCGGCGCAAAGAAGCGGTGCAAGCTCCGCATCGGCGTAGCCCTCCGGCAAGCGAAAACAGTAGTTTTCATGCGCTAACGCATACTCCGCGTAGCCTCCATCGACGGTATAGCCGGTGAAAAGCGCCTCGTCGCAGAGGTTCTCCTGGCCTCTTCGGCAATACCGGCAACTGCCATCCGTCGATGCGAGCCAGGACACCCCCACGCGCTCGCCCGCGGCAAAACACCGTACCTCGGCGCCCGTCCCGACGATGATACCGACGATCTCGTGGCCCAGGATCACAGGCAGTTTCGGCTCGTTGAGATCGCCGTCCAAGACGTGCAGGTCCGTGCGGCACACCCCACAGGCGCGCACCCGGATCAACACCTGCTCCGGAGCGGGTTCGGGTACCGGCATCTGCATGGAGCGCAGCGGCTGGCGGGCCGCTTCGAGCACCATAGCCCTCATCTGATCTGGAATGGTCATCCGTTAAAGGAAAGAGCGGTCAAAGCTCTCAGTGTTTCATTCCATCCCTGTGATCACACGATTGCAAGTACCAGCGAAGGCAGCACGGTAGTTTGGCACTTTATATGCTGCCAGGTAGATGCCCAGTGTTTGGGAGGTTGTTATGAATATATTTGCTGTCGCAGCACATCGATGCGCCGCTGCTCGAACTGCTCAGTGCTTTTCAAAGGCGGCCTTGGTTGAACAGAATCGGCGATTCCTGCGAACCGGTGGTGTGAGCGCGAGCAATCGCAGTCACGGATTCCATCCCGCATTCATCGATCGCGAGACCGGCTCCGTCTACATTGCCCGCTTCACTGATGGACGCCCCGCCCCGATGCATATCCTCGATGGGTTGCCCGCAAAGCTTGTGGTCGAGCGGCTTCCGTCAGGGCAAGTCGCGACTGTCAAAGGCTCGATCGAGGCCGGATTCGTTAAGGATGGAAATTTTATCACTCGTGAGGAAGCCGCCGCCGCAGTCGACGGTTGAACAGGAGGTATTCCTATGGACCGCGAACTTCTAGGCTTGTTGTTTTTGGCGTTTGTGCCTGGTATGGTGATTGTCGTTGTGGGGACGGTTACCGCAATACGGAAATACGGCGCCGTTTTTCTGTGGTGCCTGAGGTTTGAACCAGTGCGTGACAGGCTGGCCACGCTACTGCGCGACATGCAAGCGCCCCAACCCGTGCCCGTCGACGTGCAGCGCGACACTATTATAGAAACCAAAACGGCCGCCCATGTCGCCGCTACTTGCGGAAAAACTAATTCGGTCCCGCCGCACGATCCATTCCTTCGGGCGTGAGTCGCCGCCGCGAGAGCTCATTCTACGCGCCATTGATATCGCGCGATGGGCGCCGAATCACCGGCTTACCGCGCCATGGCGTTTTTACCTCTTGGGACCCGCGACCGCCGATGCGATCTGCCGCTTAAACGCGGAGCTGACCTCCCAAACTAAAGGTGCTCAAGCGGGTCAGGCCAAGCTCAGGCGCTGGCGCGAGATCCCTGGTTGGCTGGTACTCACCTGCAAAAATTCCGACGATGCTATCCGTACCCGTGAAGATTATGCGGCCTGTTGTTGCGCACTTCAAAACATGTGTCTTTATCTGTGGAGCGAAAATATTGGGTGCAAATGGAACACGGGCGCCGTCACCCGCGCCTCCGCCTTCTTCGACTTGATCTCGGTAAACCCGGCATTGGAAACCGTGGTTGCCCTGGTATGGTTCGGATACCCGCTCGAGATCCCGAGCGCCGCTCGCAAACCCGCCTCCGAAACTCTCGTCGAGCTCCCTTAGCCTTAGCGCTCGTATGCTGCCGTGCCAGCCCGAGGCGCGATGCCGCGGACGGTGCGCGTCAAAAATGCCGAAAACCGTGAAACCGCGGAACGAACGCTGTGCCGCGAGGATCGATAAAACGCAATCCTGCCCGCCTCTGGATCTGACCGATGCGAGTAATCGAAACCCCACCGAGATCCGCACCCAGCTTATCGACGTGGATCTCCGGGACGGTGAAGCATAGCTCATAATCCTCCCCACCGCCGAGTGCCAAATCCCATTGCCTAGGAAGCTCCGGCAGCGCCCGTAACGCGCTGGAGCGCGGGAGACGATCGAGTTCGATCACGGCCCCGACGGCATTCGCGGCGAGGATGTGGCCGAGATCGGCCGTTAGGCCATCGGATATGTCTATAGCGCTCGATGCAAGGCCACGCAACGCGACGCCCTGCGCAACGCGCGGCGCCGGTCGGTGCAGGCGTGTCCGCAGGTAGTCCGTGTAGGGAGCAATTTCTGGGTGCGCGCCGCCCAGCGCTTCCAGAGCGAGCGCGGCATCGCCCAAGGAGCCGGTGACGAAAATCGCATCGCCCGGTCGCGCGCCGATGCGCTTGAGAGCCCCGCCTTCGGGAAGGGTCCCGTGCGCGGTTACCGAAACCGTGAGCGGCCCGCGGGAAATGTTACCCCCGACCAAATCGAGCGCATGCCGGCGGGCCAGGTGAAAAAATCCGCCGGAAAAACGCTCAAGCCATGTCTCATCTGCCTGAGGCAGTGTCAGCGCAAGGGTGGCGCAGAGCGGCTCGGCGCCCATCGCGGCCAGGTCGCTCAGGCTGACCGCTAAAGCTTTGTAACCAATCGCGTCGGGCTCGGCGTCATCGGAAAAGTGCGTGCCCGCTACCAGGGTGTCGACCGTGATCGCGAGGTCTCGGCAACCCGGAACACGCAGGATAGCGGAATCGTCACCGACCCCGATGACCACCTCGGGGCGATCCGGTGGCCTTGGGCGGAAATAGCGGTCAATGATCTCGAATTCCGAGAGCGCCATGAGGCAGGTGAAGCGGCCGTGCGCGGAGTTTTCCGTGGGCAGGCTAGCCGCGCGACAGCGCGCGCATCTCAGCCGATCTGGATGTTCCCACCATTTTGTCGAGCACGCCGTTGACATACTTATAGGCTTGTTCGGCGCCAAACATCTTGGTCAATTCGATGGCTTCGTTGATGACCACACGCCAGGGTATTTCAGGGCTATATCTCAGTTCGTACGCGCCGATCAAGAGGATCCCGCGTTCTATCGGATCGAGCTCCTGAAACGGGCGATCGAGAGCGTTCTGTAAATCGGATTGTAATTCCTGTACGTGCGCCGGGATTTCACGCGTCAGTGTCGAAAAGTAATCCATGTCCACGTTCACCAACTCGCGCTCGGCGACAAATTCCTTAATGATATCCTGCGGATGGTGTCCCGCTAGTTGCCATTGATAAAGGGCCTGCACGGCGCAGCGCCGGGCGCGCACGCGGCCGCGAATAGGGGTAATCATAGGCGCAATTTCCGCATGATCGAGATCATTTCGATTGCGGTCAGCGCGGCATCGGCCCCGCGGTTCCCCGCCTTGCCGCCGGCCCGCTCGATAGCCTGCTCGACAGTTTCTACCGTCAAAACGGCGAACACAACCGGAATACTTGAGCCGAGGCTGACCTCGGCCAGCCCGTTGGCGCAGCCCGCGGCGATGTGCTCGAAATGAGCCGTGGCTCCGCGGATGATGGCGCCTAGCGCGATGATCGCATCGAACTTCGCGCTTCCCGCCATGGTTTTGGCAATGAGCGGCGTCTCCCATGCGCCGGGGACGTTCACGAGGGTGATATCGCGCTCCGGAACCCCGTGGCGGCGCAATGTCTCCACGCATCCGCTTACCAGTTTTTCAACGACAAAGGCGTTAAACCGGCTCGCGATGATCCCGAATCGCGCCGGCGGGTCCAACAGCGCCTGGCCGGCGATGGTGATGATGTCACCCATGACGTGTAACCGCTCGATAATTAATTCACGTATTCTACGACTTCCAAGCCGAAACCGGAGAGTGAGTGGATGCGTTTAGGCGCACTCAGGACCCGCATCTTGCGCACGCCGAGGTTGGCGAGGATCTGTGCCCCCAGGCCGATCGTTCGTAGATTGTCCGGCTTGTGGCGGCTCCCGTGTGATTCGGCCGCGCTTTGCTCCTCGAAGCTATCGATCTGGCGAATGAGATCCGCCGCCTCGATTTGGTTGCAGAGGATGACGACGACACCGCTCGATTCCCGCGCGATGCGCGTGAGCACGTCGCGCAAGCGCCAGCTGCATTCCTCCCGCAGGCTCCCGGTCAAATCACAAAGCGGATTGTTGATATGTACACGAACTAGCGTCGGCTGCTGTGCGTCTATGGGGTCTTTGACCAGTGCGAAGTGCAGGTTCTTGCCGATTTGGTCTTGAAAGGCTACGAGCCGAAATTCTCCGAACTCGGTGGTCAACGCGCTCTCGGCGACCCGATCGACGGTCTTCTCGTGTTGCATCCTGAAACGGATGAGATCGGAGATGGTCCCGATCTGCAAGCCGTGCTGCTCGGCGATCAGTTCGAGATCGGGCCGCCGGGCCATCGTGCCATCGTCTCTTAGAATCTCAACGATCACCGCGGCGGGTTCGAAACCCGCGAGACGGGCGAGATCGCAACCGGCCTCCGTATGCCCGGCGCGGGTCAAAACGTTACCGGATTGGGCCATGAGTGGCAGCACATGGCCGGGTTGAACGAGATCGTCGGGTTTGGCGTCCGGCGCCACGGCGGTGCGTATTGTCAAGGCACGATCCGCAGCCGAGATCCCCGTGGTTATGCCGCGGGCGGCTTCGATCGATATCGTGAAATTGGTGGTGTGGCGGTAGTAGGTATCGCGCACCATCAGGGGGAGATTGAGCTGTTGGCAACGCTCCTTGGTGAGTGTCAAGCAGATGAGTCCGCGCCCATGGCGCGCCATGAAATTGATGTCCTCGGCCCGCACGCAACTGGCCGCGATCAAGAAATCGCCTTCGTTCTCACGGTCCTCGTCATCCATGATGATGACCATTTTGCCGTGGCGGATTTCGTCGATGATCTGTTCAGTGGCTTGTATCGGCATCGGTGAT
>JBOIDL010000115.1:0-12678 GCA_050740435.1 Gammaproteobacteria bacterium | reverse complement strand
GTCGCCTTTCTCGCTCGCTCCTCGCCTACCATCTACGGTATGTCTCGTCGCTCGCTCGTCGGCTTCGCGTTCTACTTTTGAAATGGAACTGGAATTAGTAGCGCGCCGGGCCGGTTATTCTTTCGAGTCCTTGTCGCCGCTGCTTTCGGCGGCTTTCCCGTATAGAAACTGACCGATAACTTGTTCGAAGACCACGGCGGATTGCGTGTCCGTGATCACGTCCCCGCCTTTGAGGAATTCTTCGCTGCCCCCAGGAGAAAGGCTGATGTATTGCTCACCGAGTAACCCGGCCGTGTAGACGTTGGCGCCGGTATCCGTTGGGATCCGATTATACTGTTTGTCCATCTGTATTATGGCAACCGCGGTGTACGATTTTGAGTCGAATTCGATGGCGTTGACGCGCCCTACGGTGACACCCGCCATCTTGACCGGCGAACGCACCTTCAGCCCGCCGATATTGTCGAACATGGCGCGGATCTCGTAGGTGCTGTCGGCGCCGTAACTGGCGAGACTCAAGTTACTTATTCGCAGGGCGAGCACCAGCAGCGATCCCAAGCCGAGCGCGACAAAGGCTCCGACGATGGTTTCGATCCATTTTGAATGCATCATGAATAGCCCTTTAGTCGAACATCAAGGCAGTGAGCACGAAATCGAGCCCCAGCACCGCGAGGCTGGAGTGTACCACGGTCCGAGTCGTCGCGCGGCTGATGCCTTCCGCGGTGGGGGCCGTATCGTAGCCCTCGAATACGGCAATCCAGGTGACCGCGATGCCGAAGACAAAACTCTTGATGACGCCGTTCAGGATATCTTCGTGAAAATCAACCGCCAACTGCATCTGGGACCAGAAGGCGCCCTCATCGACACCCAGCAATCCCACCCCGACGAAGTAGCCCCCATAGACGCCGACCGCGCTGAAGATCGCCGCGAGCAAGGGCATGGCCAGGATCCCGGCGAGCAACCTTGGCGCGACCACGCGGTGCAAGGGGTCTACGGCCATCATCTCCATGGCCGCCAACTGCTCGGTGGTTTTCATCAGCCCGATCTCGGCCGTCAAGGCCGAACCGGCGCGGCCCGCGAACAGCAGCGCCGAGACCACGGGTCCGAGCTCGCGCACCAGCGATAACGCCAGCAAGATCCCTAACGACTCCTCGGCGCCGAAATCCACCAGGGTGTTATAGCCTTGCAGCCCTAGCACCATGCCGACGAAAAATCCCGAAACCACGATGATGACGAGCGACAGCACCCCGAGCGCGAAAACCTGCGAGGTGAGTAAGCGCCAGCGATAAAGCGTGGCCGGCAACCCGCCGAGGGTGTATAGCAGAAAGATGTGTCCGCGCCCGAGGCGCTCGAAAAAGCGCAATCCGGCGCGGCCCAATGCGCGCAGTGGGCTCATCACTCGTCACCTCCCGCCAATAAGTCCTCTGCAATATCGCGCGCCGGGTAGTGGAAGCGCACCGGGCCGTCGGGGCGAGCGTCCATGAATTGCCGTACCCATTCGGAGTCGCTGACATCGAGTTGATCCGGCGTGCCCTCACCGATGATCTTTCCGCCGGAAAGCACGTAGATGTAATCGCAGATCGACGCCGTCTCGCGCACATCGTGCGACACGATGACGCTGGTGGTGCCGAGGGCTTCATTCATCTGCTCGATGAGGCGCAACAGGACCCCCATGGAGATCGGATCCTGACCGCTAAAAGGCTCATCGTAGAGGATGATCATGGGATCGAGCGCGATGGCCCTGGCCAGGGCGACCCGGCGCGCCATGCCGCCCGAAAGCTCGCTCGGCATCAGATCGCGCGCGCCCCGTAGCCCCACCGCCTCGAGCTTCATCAGCACCAAATCGCGGATCATCGACTCGGGCAGCCGGGTGTGCTCGCGTAAGGGGAAGGCCACGTTATCGAACACCGGGAGATCGGTTAAGAGCGCGCCGCTCTGGAACAGCATGCCCATGCGCTGGCGCAAGCTCATCAACGCTCCTCGCGATAACGCCGTGACCTCCTGCCCGTCGACCCGCACACTCCCCGACAGGGGCGTGAGCTGACCGCCGATCATGCGCAGCAGAGTGGTTTTACCGCAGCCGCTCGGTCCCATGATGGCCGTGATCTTTCCGCGCGGCATGGATAAATTGATGTGGTCGAAGATAACCAGCTCGCCACGGCGGAAACAGAGATCCCGGATGCGGACGAGAGGCTCCAGCTCTTGATTATTGTTTTGCATTGTCATGGAGACGTGAGGGCGTGATTCTCGGGAAGTCGTGGCCCAAGGTCAACCCGAGCGCCGAAATCGCTGGTGGATGGACCGAGGGCTGTATAGCGGAAAAGACGGTAGCGCCGCCGCGGGTCACCATTACGATCCGGCCGCGACCGACAACCATGAAGGTCCGAACGGTAACGGCCACGGGGGAGATCTCCCGCTTCTCGCGGTGGATGAACGCGGATCGGCCACAAGCGCAGCGATTGCTATACGGCTAGAGATGGAAGATTTAAAAGGGCGCTCACTGATGATCCATGCGGGTGGCGATTATAAATCTATTCCCCGCGGCCTTGCCGCAGGGACCTTAGCGATGGGGTTTCCAAAGGGGAGAGGCGCAGCTCTCCCCTTTGGTCGCCACCACGGGGTTGCATACCCCGCGGTGGCGAAATCTAAATTGACTTCCGGCCCGCCCGAGAAGGGAGGTGGGGGCGGCGCCCGCATCCCCTGCGGAGTCATCGCGTAATCGGGCGGCGCGCCGGATCCTCAAGCAGTTCGATCTTGTAGCCGTCGGGGTCTTCCACGAAAGCGAGCACGGCCGTACCCCCTTTCATCGGCCCGGGGTCGCGCACGATCTTGCCGCCGCGCCCGCGGATCGCCTCGCAAGCCGCGTACACGTCATCGACGCCGATGGCGATATGCCCGTAGGCGTTTCCCGGCTCGTATCGGCTGGTGTCCCAATTGTGCGTAAGCTCCAAGACGGCCGTGTCGCGCTCATCGCCGTAACCGAGATAGGCCAGGGTAAAGCGGCCCTCGGAATAATCGGCACGCCGCAACAGCTTCATGTTGAGGACCCCGGTATAGAATTGCAATGAGCGGCCGAGATCCCCGACCCGTAACATGGTATGCAACATACGCATTGGTAACGCCTCCCAAAAATTGCTCAAACGGTATCACATGGAGGTATCTAGTCGAAATATAGCCGCGGCCGGCCCTGTGGCCTCGCTTCGCGCCGCTGCCCCGTCATGCGCTCTATCTTGGCATGGAAGCGCTTATTGCCCAAGGGCTGACTTTGGTTCAGTGCGAGTCGTATGGCATTGAGGGTCTCGTCATCGAGAGAGGATCGGAACAAACCGCGGTAGACTACTCGCCGTGCGTTGTCGGCCGGCCCGAGTGCCAGGTAGACCGGATGAGGGATTAGCAGTGGGGAGGTTTGTCCGAGGGCGTTGGCTCGGTAACTGGTCCAACGGTAGTGTGCCGGATCGTCCACCATCGCCGCCCGAACGGGATTCAGTTCGATGTAACGCATGCCGGTGAGGAGATAGGTCTTCGCCTCGATGAGGGAGGACTTGTAGCGGCTCTCCCAGAGCGTGCCGGTACGCCGGTATTGGCGGTTGATATACTGCACGTAGCGCCGTCCCAAAGAGATGATGAGCTTCGGTACCGCAGCTGCTCTCTTGGGCGTGAGGAGAAGGTGCACGTGGTTGCTCATTAGCGCATAGGCATGTAGGGAACAGCTTGTCTCCTTCAATGCCTCACCAAGCCAGTGCAGGTAGGCAAAGTAGTCTTCTTCCCCAAAGAAGCACGGCTCGCGGTGGTGGCCGCGTTGCACGATGTGCAGGGGTATTCCATCCAGGTGAACACGCGGGTGGCGGGGCATGATCCCAATATATCATAAACAAACCGAGCCTGGCCCCTATAGTGCGGCCAGCCTCAAGGCTTGCTGAGACGCGGCGATCCGTAGGCGAAGGTTGATCTTCCTATCTAGCGTCTCGGCTACATGGGGCCCAAGGTGCCGGAGTAACTCATCGGCGTCGGCGGGCGTGTTGAAAGTCAAGAACTCTTTATGCGGAGAGCGGTAGACCACAACCTTCTTGAGTAGGTTAAGGATGTTGTTCACTGTACCTTGGCTCCGCCATCCCTCTACCCGAACCGCAGTTCACCCATAGATTCCGCTGAGGAGCCAATCATTAAGGAGATCGGGTCAAAGCATATGTGCTGCATCAAGATGTCTATGTAGGGAAGTCGCTGCCGGCAATGCGCGCTTAACTCCGATCGATTCGGTAACAAGTGACGGTTCCCACTAGTCAAGCCCGAGCTTCTCCAAGCGATAGCGCAGTGCCCTTAGGCTGATTCCGAGGAGTTTCGCCGCCGCCGTCTTGTTCCAGCGCGCTTGCTCCAACGCGGCGACGATCTGTTGGCGTTCGATCTCGCTAAGATAGCCCTCGATCCCCGCCTGGCCGGCGGGTTCATTAGCGTGTGCGGGAAGATCGAGGTCACGCGCTTCGATGCGATCGCCTTCGCAGAGGGTGAGGGCGCGTTCGAGGATGTTTTCGAGCTCCCTGACATTGCCCGGGAAGGGATAACGCGCGAGTGCTTGCATCGCCTCCTCTGCGATCCGCGGGATCCGTCCGTTGGCCCCGGTCAGCCGGTTCATGATGAACGCGACGAGCGCCGGAATGTCCCCGCCCCGTTCCCGCAACGGCGGTACACACAATTGGATCACATTGATGCGGTAGTAGAGGTCCTGGCGGAAACGCCCCTCCTTGACCAGGGCGGCGAGATCCTTGTGCGTGGCGCTCAGGATCCTTGCATCGACGGCCACCTCTTGCTGCGCCCCGACGGGCCGGATGGACTTCTCCTGAATCGCGCGCAGCAGCTTTACCTGCATGTGCAGCGGCAACTCGGCGGCCTCGTCCAAGAACAAGGTTCCGCCCTGGGCGGCTTGAAAGAGTCCCGGTTTGTTCGCGACCGCCCCGGTGAAGCTACCCTTCATATGCCCGAAGAACTCGCTTTCGAGCAGATCGCCCGGGATCGCGCCGCAGTTGACCGGGATGAACGGGTGCCCCGAACGCGCGCCTTGTTCGTGAATCATGCGCGCCACGAGCTCCTTGCCGGTGCCCGACTCGCCGCTGATATAAACCGGCGCCTGGCTGCGCGCCACTTTCGCGATGGTCGCGCGGGTCCTTTGCATGGCCTCGGAATCGCCGATCAATTGCGTCTCGGGTTCCGGACGTCCGTCGGAGAGCTTGAGCGCCGTCGTCACCAAGTTCCGGAGCACGGGTAGATTCACGGGTTTGGTGACGAAATCGAACGCCCCCGATTTCAGGGCCTGAATGGCGGTCTCCATGCTTCCATGGGCGGTGATGACCGCAACGGGCGTGCTCGGGCACACGCGTTGAATATAGGACACTAGCTCGATCCCATCGCCATCGGGTAAATGCATGTCCGTGAGGCACAGGTCGAAGTTCTGCTGCTTCAGCAATTCGCGAGCCTCGCTTAGATTGACGGCGCTCCGGCAGGCGATGTCCATGCGCTTGAGCGTGATGCTCAAGAGCTCGCGAATGTCCGGTTCGTCATCGACGATGAGCGTTATCGGTTTGGACATTTTAGGCGATCCACTGTTGGCGTTGTGGGTGCGCGAAGCTGATCCGGAAGCAACAGCCGTTGGCGCTACTCTCATGCAGGCTCAACGAAGCTTGGTTGCACTCGCATAACTCGCTCGCGAGGTAGAGGCCAAGCCCGCTTCCGGGCGAGTTTTTGCTCACGAAGGGCTCGAAGATCGAATCCGCGATGTCCTCGGGGATCCCTGTACCGTGGTCGATGACATCGAGGTAGCGCGTCTCGGAGATAGGTTTAACGCCGCACCTCAATTCCAGCGCGGGCGTGCCCTGGCTGTAACGCAAGCCGTTCTCGCAGAGGTTCCAAAGCACCTGGAGCAGTTGACTGCGATCCATGACGATCTCGAGGTCCTCCGGCTCCGTATCGACGAGCACTCGCTCACTCGATATTTGCATGCGCGCGGTAAACTCGCTCACGAACGCTTCCAGCCAGGGCTTGGCCGCGAAGATCTCCGGCTCGGAGCGGTCGCGGCGGCCGATGGTCAGTACGTTTTCTATGATGCGGTTCACCCGCTCGGCATGTGCCTTGATGATGCGCGTGACGTAGCGGTCTTCCTCGGTGTGCCCGTTTGACTCCGAAAGCAATTGCGCGGCATGGCTGATCGCCCCGAGGGGATTCCGGATCTCATGGGCGATGCTCGCGGTCAGCCTCCCGAGGGAGGCGAGCTTGAGCTGCTGGGCGCGTTGCCGCATTGCCGCAGCGTCTTCGATGAATATCAAGGTCGCTGCCGCGGACCCGGATCCTAGCTCCGCCCGCGATACCAGGAGGTCGGTGCCGCGCGATGCCGTCCGCAGGAGTTGCGAAGGAGGCGCGTGGCTCGGCCAACTATCGAGCTGCTGCGCCAGATCCCAGGCGAGCATGGCCAAGGGCTGGAACGGTACCGGCTCCGCGAGCCCGAGCAGCGCCTGTGCCGACTGGTTGGCCAAGCGCACTCGGCCCATGCCATCGAGAACCACGATCCCCGAGCGCAGGCGCTGTACGATCTGCTCGTTAAGCCGTTCGAGATGTGCGACATCGGCTCCGCGCCGCGCCGCCAGGGCCTCGCTGGCCAGGAGCCGCCCGGCGAGCGCGTGGCCTAAGAGAGCGGTCGCAAACAACGTCGAACCGAGAAAGCCGGCCTGGGTGTAGTTCGCCGTGAGCGCGTTACCGTATAACCAAAAATAGGCTTCCTCGCATAACACCGCGATCGAAGCGGCGCCGGCGAACAAGAAAGCGGTGCGGCCCTCGGTCAGCATGCTCCCGAGCGCGATGCTGACGAGAAGCAGCATCCCCATCCCGCTCGTCACCCCGCCGCTGGCATACATCATGGCGGTGAGCATCACGGTGTCCGTCAAGACCTGGCCCAACACGTGTGCGCTAAAATGCTGCGGCCTAATCTCCGCGCCGATTTGAGCCAAGATCGCCAACAGCAGATATGCGCAAGCCGCAGTGGCAAAGACGCCGGGATCGTGCTCGCCGAGTGGCGATGGTAGCTGCCGTGTCCAAACGATCACCGTAAAGAACCCGGATAGGATCAAGCGGTAGAGGCCGAAGTAGCGGAGAGCTGTCCAGGCTGCCGGCGGCGGCGGACCGTTAGGCACGCCGATGGCCTCCCGAAAGGCATGACGATCGGGTTGCGGATGGTCTGTGACCGTTATATTGCTCACGTTTGGAAGAACGGCTCGCGAGAAAAAATTCCCATGTTATTATCGGCGTTAGTTATTGTTAGAATTCACTCCGTCAGCTGGTAGCGGCCAAGGCGCTATGAATCTTCACGAATATCAAGCCAAGAAACTGTTTGAGGAATACGGGATCGCGGTGCCCCCCGGCAAGCCCGCGCACTCGATCAAGGAAGCCTTGCGCCATGCGGCGGAATCGCACGGACCTTGGGTCATCAAAGCTCAAGTTCATGCCGGCGGACGCGGCAAGGCCGGAGGGGTAAAGTTCGCGGACAGCATCGAAAAGGTCGAAAGCATCGTGCGCGACATGCTCGGTATGCAGTTGATTACCAAACAATCGGCGCCGACCGGACAACCCGTCAATTGCGTCCTGGTGCAGCGCGCATCGAATTTCGTGGCCGAGATCTATCTCGCGATGGTGGTCGATCGCAGGACCAAACGCCTCGCCATCATCGCCTCGCGGGCTGGCGGGATGGACATCGAAGAGGTGGCCGCCACGGAGCCGGAGAAGATCCTAAGCCTCACCATCGATCCAATCCTTGGGTTGCAATCATTCCAAAGCCGCCGCATCGCTCAGGCATTGGGGCTCGATGCGACTCAGAACAAGCAACTGTCCGCGATCCTACCGGCCATGTTCCGGCTTTTCCTCGAAAAGGACCTGAGCCTCATCGAGATCAACCCCTTGATCATTACCGATAAAGGCGAGCTCCAAGCCCTGGATGCCAAGATATCGATCGACGATAACGCCTTATACCGCCAAGCGGCGCTTGCCGAATGGCGCGATCCGACCCAAGAGGATCCGAAGGAAAACGTCGCCCGGCGCTACGACCTGAACTATGTGAGCCTCGAGGGCAACATCGGTTGCATGGTGAACGGAGCGGGATTGGCGATGGCGACCATGGATGTCATCAAGCTTCACGGCGGCCAGCCGGCCAATTTCCTCGATGTCGGGGGAAACACGACCGCGGACAAGGTGGCGGAAGCGTTCAAGCTCTTGGTGTCCGACACCAAGGTAAAAGCCATCCTGGTCAATATTTTCGGCGGCATCGTGCGTTGCGATCTCATCGCCGAGGGGATCGTCCAAGCCGTTAGAGAGGTCGGCGTCAATGTGCCCGTGGTCGTGCGGATCGAAGGGACCAATGTGGAACGAGGCCGGAAGATTCTGGCCGAGACCGCGTTTTCAATCACCGCCGCCGAAGACCTGGGCGATGCCGCTCGCAAGGCGGTAGCCGCCGTAGGGAGAGCCTGATGGCAATACTCGTCGACAAGAATACCCGGGTGATCTGCCAAGGAATTACCGGCCGGCAGGGTGCGTTCCATTCGCAACAGGCGATCGAGTACGGCACCCGGCTCGTGGGCGGGGTTACGCCCGGGCGCGGCGGGGAGACTCATCTCGGCTTGCCCGTGTTTGATACCGTTTACGAAGCCGTGCATGAGACCGGGGCCGAGGCGAGCATGATCTTCGTGCCGGGGCCTTATGCCGCGGAGGCGATCGCGGAAGCGGCCGATGGCGGGATCCGGCTCATCGTCTGTATCACGGAAGGGATCCCCATCCTTGACATGCTCAAGGTCCGGGCGAGCCTGCGCCAGTATCCCGAAACGCGCCTCATCGGCCCCAACTCTCCCGGCATCATCACCCCCGAGCAGTGCAAGATCGGTATCATGCCGGCCAGCATCCACCGGCCCGGATGCGCGGGCATTATGTCCCGATCCGGGACGCTGAACTACGAAGCCGTGCATCAGACTACGCAACTAGGCCTAGGACAGAGCACCTGTATAGGGAATGGCGGTGATCCCATACACGGCATCGATTTCGTCGAGTGTTTGCAGTTATTCGAGCAAGATCCGGAGACCCGGGGCATCGTTTTGGTCGGCGAGATCGGAGGCACGGAAGAAGAAGAGGCGGCGGAATATATCCAGGCGCATGTTACCAAACCGGTCGTCGCTTACATCGCCGGAGTCACCGCGCCGCCCGGTAAACGCATGGGGCACGCGGGCGCTATCATCTCGCGCGGGGGCGGTACGGCGGAAGCGAAATACCGAGCCTTGAAAGCGGCCGGGGTGGTGACCGTACGCTCCCCGGCCGAAATCGGGTCGGCGCTGGCCGCGTGCTTGAAGAGGTAGCCTCGGAGCGCCCGCGCATCGTCGCAGAGAACACATAAAGCGATGGGATCGCTGCGCATTGCCCTCGCCCAGTTGAACCTCACGGTCGGCGATATCCAGGGGAACGCCCAGCGGATCCTGGCCGCCGCCGAAGAAGCCCGTGACCGGCTGCTGGCCGACCTGGTTGTATTCCCGGAGTTAGCGCTCACCGGCTATCCGCCCGAAGACCTCGTCCTGCGCCCGGGCCTCTGGCGGCAAGTACAGGGCGCGCTTGCGGAGATCGCCCAGCGCGTCCGAGGCGTGGAGCTGGTGGTGGGCTACCCGAGGCGGCATGAGGGGCGGCAATATAACGCCTGTTCTCTGATCGCAACGGGCCGCATCAAGGCTACCTATCACAAGCAACACCTGCCCAATTACAGCGTCTTCGACGAGAAGCGTTACTTCGTGCCCGGCGCCGGCGCACAGGTCGTCGAGATCAAGGGAATAGCGCTTGCCCTCAGCATTTGCGAGGACATCTGGATCGGCGGGACCGCCTCGCAGGCGCGCGACGCCGGCGCTCAGGCGATCGTCAATATTAATGCCTCGCCCTTCCACCTCGGCAAGGCTGAGGAACGCGAGGAGGTATTGAAGCGCGCCTGCCATGAGAGTGGTCTGCCGATCATCTACGTCAATCTGGTCGGAGGTCAGGACGAATTGGTGTTCGACGGCGGCTCCACGGTTCTCGACGCGAACGGCACCGTCTGCTTCCGAGCGCCCGATTTCACCGAAGGCCTTTACGGGGTGGATTTGGACCCCGGCACCCCAGTACGTCCCAAGGTCGGCAAGGTCGTTCCGCCGGGCGAAGGCGAAGAAGGAATCTATCAAGCGCTGGTGCTCGGGGTCCGCGATTATGCCCGCAAGAACGGGTTTCGCGGCGCCGTATTAGGGCTTTCCGGCGGTATCGATTCGGCCTTGACCCTGGCGATTGCGGTGGATGCCTTGGGCAAGGACGCCGTGGAAGCGGTCTTGATGCCTTCGCGCTTTAGCGCGGAGATGAGCCTCACCGACGCCGCCGAGGAGGCGCGGCGGCTCGGCGTCGCTCACCATACGATTCCCATCGAGCCGGTGGTGAGGGCCTTCGAGGAGAGCCTCGGCGCCGTTTTTGCCGGGAAGCCGCGCGACACCACCGAGGAGAATATTCAAGCACGCTGCCGCGGGGTGATTTTGATGGCGTTCTCGAATAAGACCGGCAAGCTGGTGTTGACCACCGGTAATAAGAGCGAGATGGCGGTCGGTTACGCGACGCTTTACGGGGATATGGCCGGGGGCTTCGCCCCCCTGAAGGACGTGCCGAAGACGCTCGTCTATCGCCTCGCCGCGTGCCGCAACCGGATTGCACCCGTTATACCCCAGCAGGTTTTTGATCGGCCCCCCTCGGCGGAGCTTGCGCCCGGCCAAAAGGACGAAGACAGTCTGCCGCCCTACGCGGTCCTCGACCCGATCCTCGAACGCTATATCGAGGACGATCAGACACCGGAGGAGATCGTGCGGGCCGGCTTCGATCCAGCGACGGTCGCCAAAGTGGTACGGATGGTGGATCGCAACGAATACAAGCGGCGCCAAGGGGCGCCCGGCGTGCGCATCAGCCAGCGGGCGTTCGGGCGCGATCGGCGCTATCCCATTACGTCCGGTTACACCGAGATCGATGCTAGTATAACGATTCTATAAAACATTTACTTTTATGATTTGCGGTGCCATCCTGGCTTCCCGGGCTTATCCATGGTCTGGGAGGGTGATGATGGCGGGAAAGACAAGGCGGGCGGCGCTGGTGGTTTCGGCAGATGAACGCGAGAGGTTGGAACGTTTGCGGGATTCGCGCAAGGCGCCGAAGCGGGAAGTTGAACGCGCGTCGATCCTGTTGCGCTTGCTGCCGAATCGTGACTTCCTTGATGCCCGGGTTGTTGGCGATGCACTTGAGCGTGACGTGCGGCACGCGCTTGTAAACGAAACCCTTCTTGATATCGCCTTCGGTCTTGTATTCCGGCGCCGGAGTATTAGGGATCTCAGGTGCTCACAGGGATCACCATTTGACGAGAGACGGCGTGATCGCCAAGTGATTATGTGCTCGTGCCGGCGTAAGGTTAGTAATTGCGGATTCGGTCTGATGTTCCCGGCGGTGTTCCTCATTACGAAACGCGTACCCTGGCGTCATATTTTTTGTAATGGCATGGGGCGTCTCCGTATGACGCCGGTCACTGGGATTGCATACAATCGGAAAAGAGCATGTATGGCGGGAAGGATAAGAGTGGTGACGGCGGGATCGAAGAGCCGGCCATTTCCAGACATGCGAGTTTTTCCTCGTATTCACGGCTTATCCGCCTTGACGGCGATCGACGCCCGAATCTCGCGCAGCTTTGCCTTGAGCGCCGCCGCGTTCGCGGGTCCCATGCGGATCAGGGTTTTCTGGCCCCAGGAACGTTTTTCCAATTCCGGATCGGCGAACTGGTAGAGCACCTTGGGCTGGACGAGCTGGATGGGCTCGCTGATGTCGGGCGTTGCCAGCAAATGGTCGATGATCGGGATCAGGCGGTCGTTGAAGTAGCGGCCCGGATAGCCCAGGGCCTCGTAGGCGTCCTGAAAGAGCGGGTAGTAATGCCGGTACACATCCGTGAACCGTTTTGCGTCTACTGCGCGCAGTGCCGAGATGTAAGGCTCATAGCGCTTCGCATTGTCCGGACTCAAGGTGATGATTGTCTCGCCCCTGGCGTTGACCACCGGCAGCCCAGGGACATGCTTCACGGGGCGAAAGCGTAGCGGCACGGGGCCGCGGTCCAGGCTGTCGATCGTCGCGACCAAATGTCGAATGATCTCCGTCGGGAGGAGAAAGGCCTCAACGGGCGCCTTGCCGAAGCTTTTCTCCATGGAGCCCCGCACGGCTTCGTCGCTCTCGTCGAGCGCGGGCAGCGGCGGCGCCTGCTCCGGCGCTTCTATCGCCGGAACGGGGTAGTGGACCTCCGGTTGAGGGGTTGCAGGCGCCAGCGCTGACGGCTGGGGCGGCGGAGCGCTCGCGGTTTGCGTTGGTTGCGGGCCTTGCCCGTAATAAAAAACGCCCACAGCGGCCGTGAGCACCACCACGATCGCCACGACAATCCATCTCGTTGTCGTCATGTGTCTTAGTCCGGGATGGGTTTGATTCGCGCCTTCAACAAATCGGTCAGACCCTGACGTATCCCCACAAAATTTACTGGTATATCAACGCGTTAATAAATATATACAGTCATGGAACCTGCATGATGGTTAACGATCTCAGTGATTGGCAACCCTACCAACCACAGGAGATCACATC
>JBOIDL010000114.1:0-12689 GCA_050740435.1 Gammaproteobacteria bacterium | reverse complement strand
AAAAATGACTGAAGGCGCGCATTGGCCATCGAGCGTGGCGCCTGTGGCTGAAGCGGTTGCCTGATACCGGTGAGCACTCTCACAAAATCAGGTCGGACGTGTCCAATTGATTTCGGAGGCAAGACACCGGACGCCTCATACCACGCTTAAGCACTCAGCGGGGTAAGCACCGCGGCGGCCGGGTGTCGTGGTCGGCTGCGACCACTGCTTGCCGCTGTCAACCGACCGCCTTCACGGAAGGTTAGGAGTTTCAGGGACGATGAATCAAGCGGTTCAGCCCGCGCCCGCGGGAAAGCCAGGGCCAGGGGCGAGTACCCGAGCGCCAGCGAAGCTGGCCGAGGGCGAAGCCGGCCCTGCTTGGCGCCCTGAGGATGGAAACCTGCCTCCCCGCGAAAGCGGGGATCAGCGCCCTAAGGATGGAAGGCGCATCCACTACGAGCGGCGGCGTCCCGAAGACACCGTCCTCTATCAGCTGGTACAAGAACACCTCGAAACCTTCCTGGCCCACGTCGAGCTTGAGACCGGGCAGGTCTGCCCGAGTTTGTCAAAGAGGAGTTCGACGCCTTTCTCGCATGCGGCATCCTGGCCCACGGCTTTCTACGCCTCCGTTGTGCCGACTGTACCCATGAGAGGCTCGTGGCCTTCTCGTGTAAGCGGCGTGGTTTCTGTCCCAGCTGTGGCGCCCGGCGCATGGTGGAGACGGCCGCGCACCTTATTGATCACGTCATCCCCCGGGTGCCGGTACTCTCGTTTCCGATCCCGCTTCGCTTCCTGTTCGCTGCACATCCCCAGCTGCTCGCGCCGGTGTTGCAGATCGTTCACCGCGTCATTTCCGGATTTCTGATCCAACAAGCGAGACTGAAACGCATCGAAGCCGCGACCGGCGCCGTTACGCTCATCCAGCGTTTCGGATCGGCCGCCAATTTGAATAAGCAGGCATAATCCCCCCGTTGTGCAAGTGATTGATTTTAGCCAAACAGACACTGTTGTTTTGTCAACGTGTCCCCATCGAAAATGAGTTTCCCCGTGGTGCGAAGCCGTTCGAGGATGCTGGCGACCGGTTCACTCTCCAAGTCGGTGCGCTTGATCTTCAACGGCGCATAGGGCGCGACCTGTTCAACGGCTAAGATCTTCTCGTCGATGAGTCGCATTAGGGCGGTGTCACTCACGCCGCAGTACTTCCTGGCTTGGCCCAGAGTTAACAGGTTAGGGTCGAGCTGCGCTGGGTCAGGGGCGGGGATCGCATGCTTCTTTCGCACCGTGGCCACCCGTGACTGCGTCCACCGATTACCCTTGCCGGTTCGCCATCCGAGTTTACTGAGCACCCGTGCAATCTCATCGTCGCGGTAACGGCACGCCATTTTTTTGATCAGCTCAACGTCTTCGAGCGCGGTCTTGTGCAGGAGCGCGCCGGAAAGTGGCTTGCGCATCTCAAAGCGCGTGTGACAGCCGCCGTGCCAATGAAGGATAAAGTGAAGCTGTTGCGTAGCGCCGTCCAAGTCGACGATGATTTCGTTGATCAGGGTGCGGGCGATTCTCTTTTTCAGCACCATCGGGCAGGCGGGATCATGCCAAACCGAGGCAAAGTTCTCGCCCAACGCGATGATCGCTTCTTTCTCGGCACGACTCAGCGGCGGGGCGGCGACCTCCTCGGCGTCGACCTCAGTTTTGAGTTTATTGAGGGCTTCGAGCTTCTCATTCCAGCGTTGTTCCAGCACCTCGGCGACGAGGCGGTTCGCGGGATCCACGTGGTTATACTGATCAAACGCACGGTCCGCCTCATAGTCCAATTGCTGGAGCTGGCGCGTTAATGCCTCGCGCCGGTCACTGCCCTTCACGCGGAGCCGCTCGATCGCCGCGAGGCTGGCCGCCACCCCCAGGGGTGAGAGGGCGTTCAGAATTTCATCACTGACGCGCTTATCGACGGTGGCCCCGCCGAAGCCTAAACAATAGTGCCCGCCGGTGGGAAAATCACCCTCGCAAAAATAGCGGGCCGCCGTACCCTGCTTACCCCAATAGCGAATGTGCAGCTTGCGGCCACACCGAGCGCAACGCAAAAGTCCGGTCAAAAGGCCGTGACCGGCGCGCACCGCCATGACCGATTCATCCTGACCAAAATTGCCATGGTTGCCCTGCATGATCTGTTGGTTTCGTTCGTACTCGGTCCAGCTAATATAGCGAGGGTGATGGTCCTCAATAAAGACCTTGGCGGCTTCAGGTGGCCGGGGTGCGCCTTGGCGCTTCACCGCGCGGCCTTCTTTGACCACCACTTCCCTCGCACGGCGGCCATACACATAGGCACCGGCCTAGAGCGGGTTGTACAGCACATCACTGATGAAACACTGCGTGGGCAGTTTCCAAACCAGTTGAAACCGTCCCGCCACGGCTTTGTTGACGGGCAATTCGATGTTTTCGTCGTGGAACCACCGATAGGTTTGGCGGGTACTGCCGAGCTCGCGAAATTTCTTGAAGACCAAAGCGATCGCCTCTTGTACCCGTAAGTTGGGATCTTTAACGATGTGACCCGCCTGGTCACACACATACCCGGGGGCCAGCACCCGGATGAGCTCGCCGCGTTGGGCTTTCGCTTCCATGCCTTGCAGGAGACGCAGTTTCAATACCTTGAGCTCAACGACACTGAGCGTCCCCTTGATGCCTAACACCAATTGGTCATCTAATCGGTTGAGATCATGGAGGTTGTCGGCATCAGCGATGAGGGCATTGAAAAGCTGACACAGCTCCAATAAGTGACACCGTCCTTGTCGGTGCGCGAGAGTCGTGAGAGCTCACGGCTCAACACGATCCCGACATCGCCTAGGGCGACGCTGGCGAGCAACTGTTTGAAGCTTTCGCGTGCCTGCGCCCCCGGGCCCGCACTCACCCCGAGATCGCAATCAATGATCTCGACGCGGTGGAAGCCCAAGGCCTTGGCTCTATCCGCTAAAGCATATTGTAGACGTTGGCTCTCTAGGGAACCTCTGAACAAGTATCAAAAATGGTCGGGCAGCGTGCATACGAATCGATTTCAGCCGGAGACGCGGCCGTTAAGCCCGTTTTTCATCGCTCACGGGGCCATTTTTTTTGCCCCGTTTGGTGTCCTGTAGGCACACTACGCCCCCGACAGTCGCCACAACCGCCGGCGCATCAGGTACAAATTGGTCAGCGCACAGGTCACAAACAACCGGTGGGCGTTCTTCTCCAACCCCTTGTAGCGGGTCTTCACGAATCCGAAGATGCGCTGAGGAAGGGATGCTCGACCTTGGCGCGCACGCTGGACTTGGTTTTGTTCTTCGCCCGCTGGACTCCGTCGACCCAGTTCTTGTAACGGTAACGTCGATTGGTGAAATCCGTGGCCTTCGGCGCGTGCTTGCGGATGACCTCAGTTTGTCCTTGATAGGCCGAGTCACCCCACACCCGGGTTTCATCCCCATGCAGAAGGTCCAGCAAACACACCGGGTCGTGCACATTAGCGGGGGTAGCGACCACCGCGTGGATGACCTTGGTCTGGCTGTCCACGCCGATGTGCGCCTTCATGCCGAAGTACCATTGATTACCCTTCTTCGTCTGGTGCATGTCCGCGGCTGTCAACGTTCGGCTTGCCGCTCAAGGCCCGGTACCGGGTCTCTGGCGACGTCTCCACCCACAAGTTCGTTCAAGCTGCCCATAATGACCTCCGTTCGATGCCGTGGAGTTTATATACCCGCGCGCCTGCTCTGGCAGTTCACGCAGGACAGCGTTGGCGGTACATAATGACCGAACCTTTCTTGTAAGACTTACCGTCGTTGTAAGAATTACATACTATACCCGCTCCAATAACTCAGAGTGCTTCATTGTTGATCGGTTAATGAGTGGAGGCGTGGCACATTACCGCTTCGAGTCTACTGGCGTATATACTGCTGCGGTCGAGCAACGCCTGCAGTTCGGCGCCGCGGCGCGTCCTGTCGGTGCCTGAGATCGACGGCAGAAACTTATTCTCCGGCTCCCCAGGGTGACATACAAGAAGCTGTCACATCTTCCGTTACCGGTGCGCAAAGAGTTTCCGCGCGGCGCGCAGGAAATTTATAGGGCGGCATATAACCGGACCTGGGAGCAAGGTGCAGCCTCCGGGAACTATGACGAACAAGGCATGGCAGAGGCGGCACACAAGGCGGCGTTGCTCGCTGTTGAGATGGAATACCAAAGAGACGACCGTGGCCGGTGGCGAAGGGTGCCCATAACCAACGCCATAGACAAAAGAAAGATCCGCCCACAAGGGTGAGTCTGCCCTCGATCACCCGCTTTCGTGGGTTCTTGTATTACCGTCGTTCTAAAGGATCTGCATCCTATAGGACAAGAGCCACACGGCCCCCGCCGAGAGCGATGATCGGCAGCCGCTGCAGGTAGGTCGAGGGCGAATAGGTCCAGCCCGGCGGCAGGTCGGACACATCCATCATTCCTGCTCGCCACACTGGCCCGCCCTCACAGTCCCTCTACTTGACGCGGCATACTCTCGTGCCGATCGGGCAGCCGCCTCCAGCAGTTCCCGCACCTGCGGGTCCGTCGTCTGGCGGAAGTCCGCATACCAAAGCGCCACCGCATAGAAGGGCTCAGGAGTCACTGCACACACGATGTCGTCCACTTCGGAGGCGAGCTCCTCGCAGGTAGAGGGCGCAGCGATCGGGACACCGACTATGATGCGCTCCGGGCCGCGCTGCCTTAAGCCGGCTACCGCCGCGCGCATGGTGGAGCCGGTCGCTAGCCCATCGTCGACCAGGATGACGGTCCTGCCCGAGACGTCGAAGGGTGGCCGCTTACCGCGGTAGGCGCGCTCGCGCCGCGCAAGCTCCTGGCTCTCCTTAGATACCGCTGCAGCGATGGCGCCCTGGGAAATGCCGAGTCCCGAGACCACCTCCTCGTTCATTACCTGCACGTCTCCGGAAGCGAGCGCGCCCATCGCTAGCTCCTCGTGGCCCGGCACTCCCAGCTTGCGTACGACCAAGACATCCAGGGGTGCGCCCAGCTGCCTGGCGACCTCGTAGGCGACGGGAACCCCGCCCCGCGGTAGGCCGAGCACGGTGACGTCCGATCGTCTCGCATAGTTAATGAGGGCGGATGCGAGCACCCGCCCGGCATGGCGTCTGTCCCGGTAGCGACTCATGTTCGCTAACTACTTGCTTCTCAGACCGGGTGGTCCTGTTCGAGCTTGGCCTTTATTGTGCCTTGCTAGGCTCCTTCCCAGTCCGCCCTTTTTTTCATTAAGGAAACACCTCGCGGAAGGATTGCTTGATGATGCCTAGGGCATCGGGGTCCCCCTTGAGCAGCGCTGAGATATACGCTTTGGCCTGCTCAAGCGTGATATGCGGCGGCAGCGGCGGTACGTTGGGATCGGTGATCGCCTCGAGCACCACGGGCCGATCGGCGGCGAGCGCTCGCTCCCAGGCCGGCCCGATGTCTTCGGGCTGGTCCACGCGGATGCCGACGAAACCGAGCAGTTCGGCATAGCGAGCATAAGGGAAATCGGGGATATCTTGCGAGGCCTCGAACTTGGGATCGCCTTGCATCACCCGCTGCTCCCAGGTCACCTGGTTGAGGTCGCGGTTATTCAACACGCAGACGATGAGCTTCGGGTTGCTCCATCGCTTCCAGTATTTCGCGGCCGTGACGAGCTCCGCATTGCCGTTCATCTGCATTGCGCCGTCGCCTACCAGCGCGATCACGGTGCGCTCAGGATAGGCAAATTTAGCGGCGATGGCATAGGGGACCCCGGGCCCCATGGTCGCGAGCCCGCCCGAGAGCGAGGCCATCATCCCCGGGCGTATCTTGAGATCGCGCGCATACCAGTTGGCCGCCGAGCCCGAATCCGAGGTGATGATGCAGTCATCGGGCAGGCGCGGCGAAAGCTCCCAGAAGACCCGTTGCGGATTGATGGGATCAGCAGCGTTCATCGCCCGCTCCTCGAGGGTCGTCCACCATTCGGCGACGTTGTGCTCAATGTGCTCGCGAAAGCCGCGGTCGTCCTTGCGTCGAAGGTGTGGGATGAGGGCTCGCAGGGTCTCCTTACTATCGCCGACGAGGCTCACCTCCATCGGATAGCGGATCGAGAGCATCCGCCCGTCGATGTCGATCTGCACGCCGCGCGCCTGCCCTTCGGGCGGGAGAAACTCCGAGTAGGGGAAGTTCGACCCGACCATGAGCAAGGTATCGCAGTCGTTCATCATCTCCCAACTCGGCTTAGTGCCCAACAACCCAATCGCACCCGTAACGAAAGGGAGGTCATCGGGGAGCGCGGCCTTGCCGAGCAGCGCCTTCGCGACACCGGCGCCGAGAAGCTCCGCAACCTCGAGGACTTCGTTGCCCGCATGCAGCGCACCGGCACCGATTAAGATCGCGACTCTATTCCCGACGTTGAGCACGTCCGCCGCACGCTCAAGATCGGCCGGGGCGGGGACGATGCTCGGCGGCGTGTAGCCGATACCCGAGTGGATAGTCCCGTGCTCGCGTGGTGGCTTCTCCACCGCATCGAGCTCTTGCACATCGTTCGGCACCACGATACAGGTCACGGTGCGCTCGGCCTTCGCGATCCGCAGCGCTCGATCGACCACGTGTCGCATTTGCGCCGCCGTCGTCACCACGTGCACATACTCATGTGCCACATCCTTAAACAGTGTGGTGAGATCCACCTCCTGCTGATAATCGCCTCCGAGCGCGGCGCGCCTTTGCTGGCCGACGATCGCAACCACCGGCTGGTGGTCCAGTTTGGCATCGTAGAGGCCGTTGAGCAGATGAATGGCGCCCGGACCCGAAGTCGCGAGGCAGATCCCCACCTCCCCGGTAAACTTCGCATGGCCGCAGGCCATGAAAGCCGCCATCTCCTCGTGCCGAACCTGGATAAACTCTATCTTCTCCTCGGCGCGCGCCAATGCGCCCATGATGCCGTTGATACCATCGCCCGGGTAACCATAGATCCGATGCACCCCCCACTCAACCAGCCGCTGCACCATAAAATCGCTCACCGTCTCAACCATGGTCAGTCACACCTCCAGTACGCTATACGAACGTTTGCTGCACCATCGGCCTCCACACAAAACTGCGCGGCCGAGCGCGGCAAAACCTGAAAGAATTACGCGACTCTTGCCGACCGGCATCCGATCTCACAAACGCAGAAAACGGGAACTCAACAGGGGTACCCGTTTAAGCGCCTTTCACGGAAAAAACAGCATTCATTGACCGGTTCGACTCGTACGCGGCACATGCGTAGTAGAACAAAACGTGCCATAAGGTCACAAAAGGAGTGAACCATGCCTATCCGGTTGGCGCCACTTCCGCCACCCGAAGCTGACGGCCATCGCTCGGAAGCAAGCACGTCCAAATGGAGAAATCCAGCGTTGGCGCAATCGCTGGCGTAAATAACAAGATGCGGGCTTTTTTTGCAAAACTTACCGGTCGCTTGTAAGAATTTACATGCTATGCCCCATGGAGGTCCAATAAACTGATGGCACTCTCTTGCTGATCGGTAATGAGTCAAGCTCGCTGTCCTATTGGAAAATTATCTGGATGGAGGTCTAGCACATCACCGCTGCGGTCTACTGGCATGTAGATTGCCGAACGTATCTTGATTGCTGTGAGCGCGCACTCGTAATGATCGGGCAAAGGAATCTTGGGGGTATATATGAATGAGACCCTGCATCAGTGCATCAAAGAATGCCTCAATTGCCACGGTATTTGTCTCAATACCATTACCTATTGTCTAGAGCAGGGCGGCCGGCATGCCGAGGCCGGCCATATTCGGTTGTTGCTCGATTGCGCTGAAATCTGCCAGACCAGCGCCAATTTCATGCTTCGCGGCTCCTTGCAGCATAGGCTAACCTGCGGTGTGTGTGATGAAATCTGCGCGCAGTGTGCTGAAGACTGCCAGCAGTTTCAGGATGACGCCCACATGGAGCGTTGCGCCGAGGCCTGTCGGCGCTGTGCCGAATCCTGCCGGCAGATGGCGGCACATGCCTAAGGGCTTACCCCGTGATCCGCCTGCTACGTTTCCCTCAAGCTGGAGTTTCGATGTACTAATCTTGACCTCAAGATCACTATTGTTCGATCTGTTATTTATCTTTGACCGCTATCCATTAAGAAGGAGCGACCATGACTATGCTAAAGGTTGTCGAAATATTGGCGCAGTCCGAGAAGAGCTGGGAGGACGCCGCGCAGCTGGCGGTTCAGGAGGCTGCCAAGACCGTGCGCAACATCAAATCGATCTATATCCAGGAGATGGAGGCGACGGTCGAGAACGATCGGATCACCTATTACCGGCTCAACGTCAAGATTTCCTTCGCGATAGAAGGACGATAACCCCGAGGCGGAGGATCCGGCTTTGCGCTGCTGGTTTTGCATCCGGGCCTGGGGGCGCGATAGAAATTTAATCTCGCGCCTCGGTTGTTTCGTGTGCCACCGCGGTAATTCTGCGACCGGAAAGAGAAGTCCTGACGAGTTCGCACTGCACGAGTAAGGCCGAGCAATGATGATTTCGAACGACGAGCTGCGCGCCCTGGCAGGGCATCGGGAAGAGGGACCGCATGTGTCGCTATTCATGCCGACCGCGCGCGCGGGTGCCGAGATCCAACAGGGCCCGATTCGCTTCAAGAACCTGATAAGCGAGGTTGAATCTCAACTCAAGGAACAAGAGATGAGAAAACCGGAGATCGAAGCCCTGTTGAATCCCGCGCAAGAGCGTTTCCAGGATGACGACTTTTGGCAGCACCAATCCGACGGACTTGCCTTTTTCCTTGCCCGGGAGTTCGCGCAATCATTTTGCCTGGCGGAGAGGTTCGAAGAATTGGCCGTGGTCGAGCACCGCTTTCACTTGAAGCCGCTGTTTCCTCTGATCAGCGGAGATGGGGCTTTCTACGTGCTTGCCCTTAGCCAAAACCAGGTGCGGTTATTTCAGGGCAGCCGCCATCACATCAGTGAAATCATACTGGGCGATGAGGTTCCCCGCTCGCTTGCCGATGCGCTCGGCCATGACCTCACGGATGAACAGCTGCAGTTTCACACCGGTGGTGGCGATGTCAGCTCGCCTATTTATCATGCCCAAGGCGCCGGGAAAGACGATGTCAAGATGGAGCTACGCAAGTTTTTCTCGTTGCTTGATGAGGGGCTGAAGAAGTCTCTCGCTCATACCGGGGCGCCGCTTGTTCTCGCAGGTGTGGACTATTTGTTGCCGATCTACCGCGCCGTGAGCGGCTATCCAGAAGTGCTGGAGGAGGGGATCACCGGAAGTCCTGAGACCCGAGGTGGTGAAGCGCTGCACGAGCAAGCCTGGCAGCTCGTCGGCCCTCGCTTTAATGCCAGACGCAGCGAAGCGCAAGAAAAGTTCTATGCCATGGCGAGCAAGGGAAAGAGCTCCAATCGATTCACCGAGGTCTTACTTGCCGCCGTCGATGGTCGGATCGAGACCTTGTTTCTCGCCAACGGCGTGCGCCAATGGGGCACCTTCGATGCAGAGAAACGTGTGATCGATCTGCACGACGCGGCGCATCCGAACAATGAGGACCTGCTCGATCTTGCGGCAGTGCAAACCTACCTCAACCGGGGAACCGTGTACGTTGTCAAGCCGGGCGAAGTGCCAGGTGGAGACCTTTCGGCAGCGGTATTGCGATATTAGCCACGGGGTCTTAGCGCAGGGGCCAGGTAGCCCTTGCCCGGAAAAAGAAGGGCGGACGGCTTGATGAAGGACAGAATAGGGATTTTAAACGCCCGTTTTCGGCAAATGGCACGGTACTGCTGGGCTAAAGCCGGTATTAAAGAGCAAAGGCAAGAATGATGGGCCTCGGTTCGCATCGAAGAGTCATCTCGCTGTTGGTCGTGATGCTGCTGGTGGTGTCGGTGCATGCGTGCCGCATAATGGATAAGGCGGGGGATTTGCCGCAGCCATGGATTGAAGCTGCACCACTCCGGCAGAGCGTGGGGCAGTGGAAATTGATCGCTTCGGATACGGTGAAGCTCACGGTGACGGCGCCTGGCGCTGAGAAGGTTAAGCTGCTCTACAAGCCGGTGGTCGCCGTCGAGCGTCATGCGGAACTCAGGACGCTCGCGGCGCCGGCCGAGGGTCGCGGTAAGTTCTTGCTGGAGTGGAAGCCCGGGCCCGATTTTGTCGGCGACGTGTGGGCGGAGGCCTACTACTTGGGCGGGGCGGTGAAGAAGACCGAGCCGTTGCCATTGGCCACTGAGGAAGCCATCAGCTCACAAGCGGGCGAGATCCCTTTCGACCGCGTGGGCGGCTCAGTGAAGACTGATGAATCAGCACGTTCAGACAAGCTGACCGGTGGACGTATCGAGCAGGCGCCATTTGTCGAAGGCGATCCTCGGATTTGGATCACGATCAACACCCCGGCTTTCCGTTTGACGCTGTGGCAAGCCCGCAAGGAGCTCAAGACCTATCCGATCGGAATCGGACGTAGGGGCTTCCCTCTGCCGATCGCTGAGCGCAAGGCGAGCGAGATCATCTGGAACCCTGAGTGGGTGCCGCCCGACAGCACGTGGGTGGAAGAGTCCAAAGATGTCGAGCCCGGCGAGCGCATTGAAGCTGATGACCGGCGCAATCCACTCGGCAAGGTGAAAATCCGGCTCGGCGGGGCGATCTTGATCCACGAAGCCGCCAAGCCCTCTGATATCGGCCGTCTCGTCTCGCACGGGTGTGTGCGGATGCTGACGGAGGACATCTTTGACCTGACCGAGAAGATCGTGGCAGCACGCAGGCTGCCCGTAACGAAGGAACGGATCGGGCGAGTGAAGACAAGCACCGAACGCTTGGCGATGAAACTCGACCCTCCGGTATGGGTCGACATCAACTACGACACGCAGGTGATCGAGGGCGGCGTCCTGCACCTTTACCCCGACGTTTACCATCGCGGTACGGGCACGCCCGAAAACCTCCGCGCCGAGCTCGCGAGCGGCGATGTTGGCGCTGAGCAACTCGACGAGCAAATGCTCAAACAGATGCTGGCTCGTGTGAGCCGGGCCGAAGAGTTTCGAATCAGCATCGCCGACATCAAAGCAGGTCACCGCGCGGCCGGGCAGCAGTCACCGCTGACGCGCTATTCGGTTGAGATAAAGCCCAAAAAGAAGGAGAGGCGGCGCTCACCCTAGCCAAGTCAATTGACGCCTCGGCAAGCTCCACCTTCAGACCTGCTGATCTCACCGATTATGTGATGAGACCAGTTCGTAGACGAGGCGTAGATCGGTGCCTGGAAAGAGCAGCTCGGTACGGTTGAGTTCGGCGCGTAGATGGCGGACGGCGTCATCGTAGCTCTGATTGGCGAGCCGATGGAAGCGCACCGTGAGGGTCTTCTATTGGGCATTGGGCAAGAGGTCGATCTCCGAGCGGTAGACGGCACGGAGCAAACTTCGTGCATCGTCATAGCGGGCCATCTTCTCGCGCAGTATTTGCCATCGCCGTCTCGGCGCGGTAGGCGATCAGCATGTGCCCGTTGAAATAGGTCACCGGCCATCCTCCTTCCTAAAGGCCAGCTCCAGGGTGATTGGGTGACGCCTTGGAGGAAGCAACACGAGCAACTCGCGTTGGAACTACAGTTGACCCTGTACCAGGTGACCGTCTCGCAGACGGGCTCATCGCGCGGCCGCTCAAGCAGCGGGCGGGGCGGTCGACGGATGGCGTTGACCGGAGCGGCTGCGCAGAACGCTGTGGTTCAGGGCTCCGGAAAGCGCCGCACGATCCAGCCCTCCATCGCTTCGCGCATCGCCGCGGCTTGCTCGGTGGGGATCCAGTGGCGCGCCTCGAGCTCCACGATCTCGCCATCGGGAAACGTTTCGAGCGCGCGGTGCGTGGCAGGCGGATCGGTGAAGGTACTGTGCTTCGAGAGCAGCGCGAGCACCGGCGCTGAAATCGACGAGAATGGGGGCAGCTCGCTCGTCACCGCGAGGAGGTCGCGAAAGTAGCTCCCGCTCGGCGTTGTGGCCAGGTCGAGGAGCGGCGAGGCGTAGAGCTCGAGGGAGCTGTTGGTTCGGCCCGCGGCCATCGCCGCGCGGGTCTTCTGGTCGAGCTTCTCCAGGTCGAGGGGCTGGAGTCGTCGCCGGTAGATCCCGACCGCGTTCAGTGCCCGCGCCATTCCCGACAACACCAACAGCAGCCACTTCAGTCGCACCGTGCGCCGCATTGCGCCGATGAGCGAATCGCGTGGCAGGGGCTCGATGAGGATGAGGCCCGAGGTGCACGCAGGATGGCGCGTGGCAAACTCGACCGCGATGTTCGCGCCGAGGCAGTGGCCGCCAACGACCGCCCGCGAAAATCCTTCCGCATCGAGGACGCCTGCAATGTCGTCGCACCACTCGCGCATGCCGGTGGCGCCGCGCCACACCGAGCCGCCCTGTCCACGGCGGTCGATGCGAATGAGGCTCCACGATCCCTTGAGCGAAGTGTCCGCGACGAACTCCCACCGGCGCGTCGAGTTGCTCCCGACACCATGCAAGAGGACGAGGGCACCGCGCGGATTCGACGGGCGCCAGTGTCGGTAGGCGATCGAAGCGCCGTCGGGCGCTACCCAGACGCGCGCGGCGTCCATGGGCGCAGCGGCGAAGTGACCGCCGCTGGCTGCTCGTCGGCACACGGACTTCCCCTTGATCTCATTCCAAGATGCCGTCCACGGTCTCAGGCAACACGGCAGAACGAAATTGAACGAGGGTGGTCTCGCCCCCGGTAG
>JBOIDL010000113.1:0-12699 GCA_050740435.1 Gammaproteobacteria bacterium | reverse complement strand
GCTTCGATAACGGCTGGCGGTTGCTCGCGCAAACCTACCGTGCCCACGTCGCGGCTCCGGATAACGTCGTTGCATTCCCTGGCACCAGGGTACACTGATGATCAGTTTGAGACCTACACCCAAAGCTTTCCATCCAGGACCGGAATACCCACCGGCCGGGCCAAACGCAACTCGCCCTCTTGAGATTCGATGTCGAGGTCGACCGGGCCGAATGCGAGGCGGTGGAGTTTGAGCTGCGCAAAGCGCATTCGCGACCGCAGCCGCTGGCCGTGGGCGAGCAGTGGTAATCGGCCGCTCAGCGAGCGGATCTCGAATCCCCCCTGCGCGTCGCGCGCACTTACCTCCGAGAATACGAGCCGCAACTGCGCCAGTATGCCGGCCGTGATCCGGGCGTCGATCCCGAGCTGCCCGGCGGGCTTGATGTCTCGCAGCAGCGTGCCGAAAAGAAGCGGTTGCAGGTACATTGGATAGGCTTTGCGAAGATCCAAAAGCGACGCGTTGACCCGCAACGCATCCCAGGGGTTCGAGGTGAAAGGCCTGAATGATCCGCTCGCCCGCAGGCGCAATGTCTTCTTGTGGTCCAGCACCAGATCGAAAACATCGAGCTTGCCGGCGGAAGGATCCCATTCGGCGTTAAGGCGGAGCAGTAAACCCGGCGTCTCCAACGCAAAGCCAGGCCGAATTCCACCCAGGGTAAAACCGGGTTCGAGATAAAGCTGCCCGCGGGTAAATTCGAGCCGGCTTGAAGCGACCCAACGCTTACTCGGCCGCGCGGCCGCGCGCAGTTCCATTTTCGCTGCCAGATCCTGCGCGGCGTCCGGTCCGTTGAATCCGACTGCCCGGACACCGATGACCGCCTGGAAGCTAGCCGCGTCCTTGCCGGCGCCGCCAAGCTCGAAACGCACATCCGCGGACCCCTCGATATCTGCATAACCGCCTGCCTCGGTGATCGAACGCCCGTGCAGTCGAGCAAGCTGCGATAGATCGATACCCGACAGGGTGCAACGAAGCGTCCAGTGTCCTCGGTTCCACCGCCAGAGGAGCCTTCCACGAGCCCCCGCCCAGGCGATGTCCGTGAACGCGATCTCCGAATGCTGCCCGGTCGAACGAACGCGCAACCTCCCGCGTAACAGACCGAGCCACGGCTGCCGGATCTCGAACCGGCGGCAGGCGGCATCATCGTCGCTCAGCACCCAGCCCGAACAGTGGACATGGAAATCGGACAACGCGAAGCGCGGCGGAATCTCCACCTGCCCGATCGAGAGGTCAAGCTCCGATCCCGCACCGTAGGTCAGCGCCGCAACCCACTGCCCCATAAATGCAAGATCGCTAAAACGCGGTAGAGCGCCAGAGATGGCTTGCGAGTGCAGCAGTGCGCAGGCCCCTACGATACAGGCGCCGCGCCCAAGCACGCGCTCAACTGCTCGGGAAAAGCTCAGTGGACAAATAGCGATCTCCGCGATCGCAGATGACGGTGACGATCACGGCATGCTGCAGCTCGCGCGCGAGGCGCAATGCCGCGGCAACCGCTCCGCCCGATGAGACGCCTGCGAAAATTCCCTCCTGCGCCGCCAAGCTTCGGGTCAGGGCTTCGGCCTCTTCCTGGCTCACGTCGATGATCCGGTCTACGCGCGCCGGTTCGTAGATCTCGGGCAGATACTCCGGCGGCCAACGGCGGATCCCCGGGATGCAGGCTCCGGCCTGAGGTTGCACTCCGACGATCTGGACTCCGGGGTTCTTTTCCTTGAGAAAGCGGGACGTTCCCATGATCGTTCCCGTCGTGCCCATGGAGCTCACGAAATGCGTGACGCGGCCCTCGGTCGCACGCCAGATCTCGGGCCCCGTGCCTTCGTAATGAGCGCGCGGATTATCGGCGTTGGAAAATTGGTCAAGGACTTTCCCGCGGCCTTCGCGCTCCATCTCGTGCGCCAAGTCAATCGCGGCCTCCATGCTCCCGGCCGCCGGCGTCAGAATAATCTCGGCCCCATAGGCCCGCATGGCCGCGCGCCGCTCGACGCTCATGTGCTCGGGCATGATCAGCACCATCCGGTAGCCCTTGATGGCGGCGACCAAGGCGAGCGCGATACCGGTATTACCACTCGTAGGTTCGATAAGCGTGTCGCCCGGCGTGATTTCCCCGCGTTCCTCGGCGCGCCGGATCATGCTCAGGGCCGGACGATCCTTCACGGAACCTGCGGGATTATCGCCTTCGAGCTTAGCCAAGATCACGTTCGTGGTCTCGCCCGGCAATCGCTGCAGGCGTACCAACGGCGTGTTGCCGACAAAGGACTCGATGGTGGGGAACGGCATAAACCGATCTTACTGGAATGCGTACGAAAAAACCCGGCAGACCGCCGATAGCCGTCTGCCGGGTTGTTGCAATCCCTTAATCAGTGCCCGCTTGCGGCTTTGCGATCCTCGAACTGAGCTTCTTCCGTTGATCCCTTGAGGGCGGTGATGGAAGAGTTTCCTCCGGTAATGGCTTGGGTCACCGCATCGAAGTAGCCGGTGCCCACTTCGCGTTGGTGTTTGACGGCGGTGAACCCCTTGGATACCGCCGCAAACTCCGCCTCCTGCAATTCCACGAAGGCGCTCATCTGCTCTCGCGCGTAACCATAGGCGAGATTGAACATGCTGTAATTCAAGGCATGGAAGCCGGCCAGCGTAATGAACTGAAACTTATACCCCATGGCGCCCATCTCGCGCTGGAATTTCGCGATCGTGGCGTCGTCGAGATTCTTCTTCCAATTGAACGAGGGCGAACAGTTGTAGGCAAAGAGCTGATTCGGATGATGCTTGCGAACGCCTTCGACGAACTTCTTCGCGAACGCGAGATCCGGCGTCTGTGTCTCGCACCAGATAAGGTCCGCGTAGGGTGCGTACGCGATCCCCCTCGCAATAGCTTGATCCAGCCCTTTCTTGGCGACGTAAAAACCCTCGACCGTGCGTTCGCCGGTACAGAACTCCTTATCGCGTTCGTCGACATCGGAGGTTATGAGATTCGCGCCCTCGGCATCGGTACGTGCGACGATCAATGTCGGCACCCCCATCGTGTCCGCGGCCAGACGCGCGGCCGTGAGCTTCTGCACCGCTTCCTGGGTCGGCACGAGCACCTTGCCGCCCATATGTCCGCATTTCTTGGCCGAGGCGAGCTGATCCTCGAAGTGCACCGCCGCGGCGCCCGCTTCGATCATATGTTTCATAAGCTCGAAGGCGTTAAGCACGCCGCCGAACCCCGCTTCGGCGTCGGCGAGTATCGGCAGGAAATAGTCGATGCTGTCATCCCCCTCCGCGTGCGCGATTTGGTCGGCCCGTGTCAAGGCGTTGTTGACGCGCCGGACCACGGTCGGCACGCTGTCGACCGGATAAAGCGATTGGTCTGGATACATCGTGAAGGCGGTATTGGCGTCCGCCGCCACCTGCCAGCCGCTGAGATAGATGGCCTTCAAGCCGGCTTTCGCCTGCTGCACCGCTTGATTTCCGGTGAGCGCCCCGAGGGCGTTGACGAAATCCTCGCTATGGATCAGGCGCCAGAGCTTCTCCGCGCCCCGCTTGGCCAGGGTATGCTCGATAGGCACGCTTCCCCGCAGCTTGACGACATCTTCGGCGCGGTAATCACGTTTGCGGTCCTTCCAGCGGGGGTTCGCGGTCCATTCCTGTTCTAGTTTCTTCGCTTCACTTTCGAACGCCATCGCTATCTCTCCTCGTTTAACACGATCGCCCGAAGCCTCGGGCGTTGGGAACGCGCGCGCCCGCGCCTCCGGAGCGGGATCGATTGTAACCTTATGGCTATCCTGAAGTACACTCCGCTAGCCACCTTAATTGCAAGCATCACGTTGCGTCGCACAAGCGCGCACGCTTGCATGCTACCCGTGCCGCTTTCGAACAGCTTGGAAACGGGCAGGCTTTTTGCCCATCTAAACCCCGAGCGCGGGCTTCCTAATCGTTCACGAAAATATCTGATCGGCGGCGGAAGATCATGAAATATCGCTCTCGGGTCCGTATAATTTATGTAGCAACAACTGGAACACCGGGTCATGGCACAGAAATCCCAAAATGACCACGACGGCGGACTGGCGCTTCAAGACGCCCGGCCTAAGCTCAAACGTCCGCCCTTGTACCGGGTGATCTTGCTGAATGACGATTACACCCCGATGGATTTCGTCGTGCATATCTTGGAACAGTTTTTTGCCAAGAACCGGCAAGATGCGACCCTCATCATGCTCGAGGTACACACGAGCGGCCGCGGCGTGTGCGGGCTGTTCACTCATGAAATCGCGGAGACGAAAGCCGCGCAGGTCAACGCCTATGCGCGCGAACATCAACACCCACTGCTCTGTACCATGGAGCGCGAATAAGCAGGAACGGCTATGTTAAACAAAGAGCTGGAGATCACGCTTAACCACACCTACAAAGACGCGCGGGTGCAGCGGCATGAATTTCTCACCGTCGAGCACTTGTTGCTGGCCCTGATCGACAATAGTGCCGCGGTCAGGGTGTTGCGCGCTTGCGGTGCGGACTGCCACCAATTGCGCGGCGAGTTGGAGCTATTCATTCAGGAAACGGCCCCTGTGCTACCCCTCACCGACGATCGGGACACGCAGCCCACGCTCGGATTCCAACGCGTCTTGCAGCGCGCGGTTTTCCACGTTCAGTCTTCGGGCAAACGGGAAGTCACCGGCGCCAATGTGCTAGTGGCGCTATTCGGCGAGCGCGAGTCCCAGGCCGTCTACCTGCTCAACAAATACCACGTCACACGCCTGGACGTGGTCAATTTCATTTCCCACGGGATCACCAAGACCAGCGAGGATGAACCGGCCGACGGAAACGGTGCGGCAGACCCTGCGTCCGAGTCCGCGGAAGGCGGCAAATCCCCTTTAGAAGCCTTCACGAGCCATCTGAATAGGCTGGCGCGAAAAGGGAGGATCGACCCCTTGATCGGCCGCCGCCAAGAGATAGAACGCACGATTCAGATCCTGTGTCGGCGGCGCAAGAACAATCCCCTCTATGTCGGCGAAGCGGGTGTGGGGAAAACCGCGATTGCCGAAGGACTGGCCAAGATGATCGTCGATGGCGAGGTCCCAGAGGTCTTGGCCGAGAGCAACATTTACGCCCTCGACCTCGGCGCCTTGCTCGCCGGGACCAAATACCGCGGCGATTTCGAAAAGCGCTTGAAAAGCGTCCTCGGCCAGTTGCAGAAGGAACCCGGCGCCATCCTTTTCATCGACGAGATCCATACCATCATCGGGGCCGGAGCGGCGTCCGGCGGCGTGATGGACGCTTCCAATCTCATCAAACCGATGCTGGCCTCAGGGGATCTCAAGTGCATCGGATCGACGACCTATCAGGAATACCGCGGGATCTTCGAGAAGGATCGGGCGCTCTCCCGGCGTTTCCAGAAGATCGATATCGCCGAGCCCTCGGTCGAGGACACGGTGAAGATCCTTCAGGGCCTCAAGTCCCGATTCGAACGGCATCACGGAGTCAAATACACCCATCAAGCCTTGCGAGCGGCCGCCGAACTGACCGACCGTTACATCAACGACCGCCATCTGCCGGACAAGGCCATCGACATCATCGACGAGGTGGGCGCGAGCCAGCAACTCGTCCCGCCCTCGCGCCGGCGCAAGATCATCAACGTAGCCGATATCGAGAACATCGTCGCCAAGGTCGCCCGCATCCCGCCCAAAACCGTCTCGACCTCGGATAAGGACGTGCTGCGGTATCTGGAACGCGATCTCAAGCTCGTCGTCTTCGGCCAGGAACAAGCGATCGCCACCATGGCCGCCGCGATCAAGATGTCGCGATCGGGCCTCGGCGATATACGGCGGCCGATCGGCTCCTTTCTTTTCGCGGGACCGACGGGCGTAGGCAAAACCGAAGTGAGCCGCCAACTCGCGCGCATCATGGGCATCGAGCTGGTGCGCTTCGATATGTCGGAATACATGGAGCGGCATACCGTCTCACGCCTCATCGGCGCCCCGCCCGGTTACGTGGGCTTCGACCAGGGCGGCCTCTTGACCGAGGCCATCACTAAAAATCCGCACTGTGTGTTGCTGTTAGATGAAATCGAAAAAGCGCATCCCGACGTGTACAACCTGTTGCTGCAGATCATGGACCACGGCGCGCTGACCGATACCAACGGCCGCGAGAGCGACTTCCGCAACGTCATCATCATCATGACCACCAACGCCGGCGCCGAGCGCATCAACCGCGCCTCGGTCGGATTTACCCACCAAGACCATACGGGCGACGCCATGGAAGTCATCAAGCGCGCGTTCAGCCCGGAGTTCCGCAATCGCCTGGATGCGATTGTCCAATTCAATGCGCTCGATGAACGCACCGTGCAGCAGGTCGTCGATAAGTTCCTGGTCGAGCTCGAATCCCAACTCGACACCAAGCACGTGAGCGTCGATGTCGACGAGGCGGCGAGGGGTTGGCTCGCCGAGCACGGCCACGATCCGTTGATGGGGGCGCGGCCGATGAGCCGCCTCATCCAAGACAAGATCAAGCGGCCCCTCGCCGAAGAGCTTCTGTTTGGCACACTTGAACACGGCGGCCATGTCGACATCACCGTCAAGGACGGCGAACTATTCCTCACTGTCGAGACTAAAGAGACCGAGGCCGCGGTTTAATACTTCACTTTTTGCTTGGCCGGCATGAGATCGCGAAAATCCCGGATCATTGGAAATTCCGCCGTGGATCTCGCGGGTGCGCCGCTGTCCGGCTGCATCACTCCGTAGAGGTAACGGATCCCATGAGTCCGCGCGCTCTGCAATACACTGACATTATCATCGACCAAGAGCGTCGCCTCGATCAGGAACGGTTGGTGGTTATCTAGACGCCGCCAGAAATCGGGATCCTCCTTGGGCGTCAGGAAATCATGCGCGCAAATCACCGCATCGAAATAAGCGTCGAGGCCCGTGCGCGTGAGTTTGATGGCGAGACTTTTCGCGTGCGCGTTGGTGGTCAAAACGACGCGCTTACCTAATGTGCGAAGAGACCGCAAGAACGGGATCACATGAGGATGCACGGCGATCAAATGCTCCACCTCTCGTTTCAGCTCGACTAGGTCAAGCCCAAGCTCGCGCGACCAGTAATCTAGACAGTACCACTCGAGTGTCCCTTCCATGGCCTTGTAACGCGCGACCAGCCGTGTCTTTGCATCCTCGGGCGCAAGATCGAAGCGCTCGGCAAACCGCCGGGGAACGTGCGTGTGCCAGAAATGATTATCAAACTGAAGGTCGAGCAGCGTCCCGTCGAGATCGAGAAAGACGGTTTCTATGGCATTCCAGTCGAGCATCGCTTAGAGTCTACAGGGAATGCCGCACCGCTTACAAACCGCACCACGGGGAAGGATCCACTATAATCCCGACGGTTCGGTGAGCAGCTACGACACATGCACGAAATCGTTCCCGACATCTTCACCTGGCCATGGTTTTCGGAACCCCACGGCTACGATTTCAATGGCTATCTCCTTCGCCACCCGGCGGGTAACCTGTGTATCGATCCCGCCACGCCGGGCGACGAGGTGCTGAAGGAAATTACGCGGCTCGGTGTCTCTCGCATCCTGCTGACCAACCGCAACCACGCGCGTGCGGCCAACCGCGTGCGCGCCGCCACCTCGGCCAAGACCGCCATCCACGCGGAGGATGCCGTGCACGCCCGCGGCCAAGGGGCTGACATCGATGAGGCACTGCGGATCGGAGACCAGATCGGCCCGCTGGAGGTAATCGGCGTGCCGGGAAAGTCGCCGGGGGAGATGGCGCTCCACTGGAGCGCGCGCGGGGTCTTGATCGTGGGCGATGCGGTGATCGGTCATCCGCCGGGGTGTTGCGGGCTGCTCCGCGAGCAAGTGATGGATGATCCGGTGCGCTTGCGGCAGAGCGTGCGAAACCTTCTCGACTTGGACTTTGACACGCTTCTAGTCGGAGACGGCGTATCCATTCTTAAAGGCGCCAAAGACCGGCTGCGGGAACTGGTGCAGAGGTTTCCGAAGTGAGCACGCTCGGTACAAGCCTTAGAGTATGCGACCCTGGCCCGTTTAATCAGAAGCGCGCCTTTCGCCAACGGCCCACGCCATGACGCCGCGCGTCTTCATCAGCTACCGCACGAGCGACGGCGCCGACAAGGCCACGGCGCTGGCGCGCGAGCTCGACGCGCTGTTCGGCGACGCGCAGGTCTTTCTCGACAAGGACGACCTACCCGCCGGCTCGCGCTGGCACGACGTGATTCGGCACACGCTCGGGTCGCGGCCGGTGCTGCTCGTGCTGGTGACGCCGCAGTACCTGGACGCGCTAGACACGCAGGGCCGGCGCCGCATCGAATCGCCCGACGACCCGGTGCGCAACGAGCTCGCTGCGGCGCTCGCGGCCGACGCACACATCATTCCCGTGCTGTGCGACGGGGTGGCGCAGACGCCCGATGCCAGCGCGCTGCCGCCGCCGCTGGACCAACTGGCCGAGCGCACCTGGCGCCGCTTGCGCGCCTACGACTGGAAGCAGGACGTCGCGCGCCTGGCGGCCGACCTGCGCGCGCTCAGCATCGAAGCGCACACCGATGCGCCGGCGACCACCGTGCGGCCGGCCGGAGACGCACCGCCGGCGCGGCGGCGGCGCACCGTCGTGTTCGGCCTCGGCGGCCTGGCGCTGCTGGCCGCGGCGGGGAGCGGCTGGTGGTGGTGGCAAGCGCCGCGCAACGCCACCCGGCTGTCCGGCACCTGGACCGCGATGATCGCGCCCCGCGGTGCGCCCACGGTTAGGAACGCCGAGCGCCTGCAGTTCAGGATCGAGCACGACGGCGATCGGCTCCGCCTGACCAGCGTGCCGGTGGAGATCGAGCGCGACCCCGCGTGGGCGGAGTACCGCAAGTTCTGGCGCGAGCGCACCGGCCAGGCCTTGCGCCACGTGGTCTACCGCGGCGTGGGCACCGTGCGCTTCGATCCCGGCGTGCCGGGATCGATCGACGTGGCGATGCGCATCGAAACCCAGACAGGCGAGGGCCCGATCGACGGCGGCAATCTGCAGGCGGCGGTCGGAGAAGCGGGCCGGCGCATGACCGGCCGGCTCTGGCTGAACGGCGAGCAGGCCGAGCGCGTGGTCGAACTGCGGCGCGCGCGTTGAGCTTCAGCGCTCCCCGCCCATCTCGTCGCCCTGGCGTGTATCTCCGCGATGTTGGAGCGGGTGATGGGAATCGAACCCACGCCACCAGGTTGGGAACCTGGAGTTCTACCATTGAACTACACCCGCGGTGCTTAAGATTCTAGCGCGTTGTACCGGCGGCTCACAACTTTATTCGCCGTTCTTGTAACCGCCGACCACGGCATCCTCCGACCATGGTAGATGGCGGTAACGGCTGGTGTCATTCTCGCCGAGAAACGGGTGTTTGATGATATCGAAATACGGTGAATCATCGAATTCCTTGGGCGTATACAAGCGTGGATTGCGGACGTAGACACGCAATTTTCCCCCGGCCACCCGTTGCATGACCGGCCTGATCGGATAGGCTACACTCTGGAACGCCTCGACCAGCATCGTCGCACAGGTAGAGCGCGTGTTCACGCCGGCATTGTGCTCGAACAAGCTCGAGCGCCAGCGCCTGGGGAGAAGGCCGTAGGGGAACATGAAACGCGCCAGATCCAATAACTGGCGGACGTCATAATCGTGACCCAGCCGTTTGATAGCGCTCGCCACTACGTGCTGCGCGTCTTGTCTGGAGATATTGGTGGGCCGGCAGAGCCGCAGATGATGATCTTTATAATGGCTGAGCGGCGTGATCACCGTGCCTCGACCCATGAGCGACTCGACGAGCAGTTGGGCGCCGGGATCGCCTTGATTAAACGCGGTCAAACGCGCGCGCAACGCCGGGCTGTCGGTATCATGAATGCGCCCGATGTAGAGTGCCGCATGGGTCCAGACGCTCTGCGTGATGGTCTTGACGACCTCGCTCAGGCGCGTCCTGCCCTCGACCAGGATCACATCGCACGGCCGCAGCTCATAGCTCAAGCGCTCGAAATCAACGAGCGGAACATCGCCTCCCGGCCGCTCAGCCGTCAGCCAAGCCGTCGCTTGCGCCCAAAGCCAGGTTTGTAGTGTCCGAAACATTATTGGAACCTGCCGCCCGGAAGAACCGACTTGGGTCTCACGGATAGCGAACGCGATTAACCCAGGGCAAGATGCGATCCCTTATAATATGGTATGTTATCCGCCCTACTAAATAAGGCCTTCGTCGCGCCTCGAATCAGTTGCGGGGCCAAACGTGATGGAAATCTTTCCTGGGCGTTGCTCTCACGATCGTGGTCGTGGACGACAGTCCGGCCGTCAGGCGTTTCTTAGACCAGCATGGCGCCGCTCGATGCCGTCAACCTGGCGATCGACACCGAGGTCAAGGCGCTATACCTTTACCATCATGATCCCGCGAGCGCCGACGCCGACGTGGATAAAATCCACGCGCAATCGCTTAAGATCATCGCGGCGCGCGGCTCGGCGTTGAAGTGCTACGTCGCGCAAGGGGGCATGACCCTAAATCTCTCGGAAATTTAACGGTCGGGATCGCCTTCGTCAATGAAGATCCGCGTGAACGGCGCTGAAATGGTGATCCGAGAGGCGCCCACGATCGACCAGCTGCTCGATCTACTCGAGTTCAAAGGCCGCTTCGCCGTCGAGATCAATGGCGAAATCATAGCGCGCAGTCAGTACGCGCACCATCGGCTGGCCGCCGATGACCGCGTCGAGGTCGTGCGCGCTATTGGCGGCGGTTGACGCGTGTTCCAAAGGCACCTGCGCGTATGCACAGGACGCGGTGAGTGTTGAAATGTTCGATCCAGCCTTCCATGAGGACGTTATGACCATCGCGGGTGTGCGCTACCGCTCGCGGCTTTTGGTCGGGACCGGGAAATACCGCGATCTGGAGCAGACGCGCCTCGCGATCGAGGCGAGCGGTGCCGAGATCGTGACCGTGGCGATTCGGCGCACGAATATCGGCCAAGACCCGAGCCAAGCCAATCTGCTGGATGTACTGCCTCCGAGCCGCTATACGCTTTTGCCGAATACCGCCGGGTGCTACGACGCGCAATCCGCCATCCGCACCTGCCGGCTCGCGCGCGAGCTGCTCGAGGGTCACACCCTGGTGAAGCTCGAAGTGCTCGGCGATGAGAAAACCCTGTTTCCGGCCATCCCGGAAACGCTCGACGCCGCCGCGACGCTCATCGCGGAAGGCTTCCAGGTCATGGTCTACACCAACGACGATCCGGTCATGGCCAAGCGCTTGGAGGCCATGGGCTGCGTCGCGGTGATGCCGCTCGCAGCGCCCATCGGCTCGGGGCTCGGCATACGCAATCCCTATAACATCCGCACCATCGTCGAAAACGCAGGCGTGCCGATCTTGGTCGACGCCGGTGTCGGAACGGCCTCCGACGCTGCCATCGCCATGGAGCTCGGCTGCGACGGGGTGTTGATGAACACCGCGATCGCCCAGGCGAAAGAGCCGATCTTGATGGCCTCGGCCATGCGCAAGGCCGTCGAGGCCGGCCGCGAGGCCTATCGCGCCGGACGCATTCCGCGGCGCGCTTACGCCAGCGCGTCATCCCCGATCGAGGGTCTCTTTTTCTAACACCGCAACGATGGCCGAGGCTACCGATCGCACAGCCACTGCGCCGCCGAGCCCAAGCGCCCCGCCCCACCGTTCGATTCGCAGCTATGTGCGCCGCGAAGGGCGCATCACCGAGGCGCAACAGCAGGCCCTGGCTACGTGGTCCGAGCGCTTCTGCATCGGGCCGGGCGCGGAACCGCTCGATTTTAACGCCATCTTCGGCCGCGACGCCGAACGCTATCTGGAAGTCGGCTGCGGCGCGGGCGAGGTCTTGATCGCATTGGCGAGCGAGCATCCGGAGAATGACTACCTCGGCGTCGAGGTTTACCGCCCGGGGCTCGGGCGGCTGTTGCGCGGGCTTGCTGAACGCAGGCTTGAGAACGTACGCATTCTGTGTGGGGATGCGGCCAGTCTCATCGAATATCAGGTGAGCGATCAAAGCCTCGCCGGTGTGTATGTATTCTTTCCCGATCCCTGGCCGAAGAAGCGCCATCACAAACGCCGTCTGATGCGTCCGGACTTCGTGGCCATGCTGCGCCGTAAACTGTGTTCGCACGCACGCGTTTTCTTGACGACCGACTGGGAAGATTACGCCCGGCACATTGTCCAGGTCATGGACGAAGACGGCGGATTCGTGAACCTCGCCGGCCGGGCCGTCTACGCCCCACGTCCGCGCTGGCGGCCGCTCACGCGCTACGAGCAGCGCGCGCATGCGCGCGGCCACCGCATCCTGGAACTCCTATACGCACTCGCCTGAGCGGCTGTTACCCCAGGGCTTCCCCGGCGAGGCCCACCTCCGGCTGGCGGCTTTCAAGTGATCGCTTCATCGTGCCCATGACTCGCCCGCACCGGTCCCGACGGCGTTCTGCGCCGTCGATGCGGCCGGTGATGTCGATCCTGTCAAGCGTAAAATCTTAAGGAGACGCCGATGCCTCATGGAATGATGCGTTCTATAGCCGCCCTCCTCCTCGCGCTCTTGAGCCTAACCCAACTTTCTCGTGCGCCGTGCCAAGGCACGGTCTTTCAGCGGGTGCGAACCCGCCCGGCAACTTTCGCTCCAGCCGGTAGCAATCGGAGCAGTCGCGACACGGACGCGGCGGCTGAAGCCTT
>JBOIDL010000112.1:0-12724 GCA_050740435.1 Gammaproteobacteria bacterium | reverse complement strand
GGGTCGTACGCCGTAGCGCCGCGCTCTACGCTCAATGCGGAGAGCCGTATGGCTCGAAGTTCGTCTACCAAGAATATCAGAGGTTCAACCGTCCGTTCGCGCGGATCAAAGCCGCCGCCGCGACGGCTGGCATAGCCCTGTTCGAGAGCGCGATGTGGCGACCTTCTATCCGTCGGCTGCTAAAACCCTTGCTGCCTGAACCCGGTAGCGGCCCTTCTGAGAACACCATGGCAAATGGCTGGTTCCGCTGTCAGCTCCTAGGGCTCAGTGACGATGGCCGTAGAGTAAGTGGTCTTATCGGTGATCGAGGCGATCCAGGGAACCGGATCACGGTGAAATGCCTGTGCGAGTCGGCGTTGAGCCTCATATCGAACACCGATGCCCTGCCTGGCGGATATGAGCGCGGAGGCGTCCTGACGCCGGCCACCGGGCTCGGTGAGGTGCTCGTGGAACGACTGCGCGAGGCGGGAATGATCATTGAAATAAACACCGTTTGATTGTAGGCCACAGAAACCCCATCCTTGCGGCTGAAATAATCGTGCGATGGTTGACGCTCGCCGATGACGAGCGCATACGCCACAGCGAAGAGGATGAGCGCGCTGGTTCTTGTTCAGGCATCGCGGTCAGCTGGGCATAGGATTCGCGGGGAGTGCCCCATTATCTCCCATCCCGAACCGCGCGTTGACCCACAGATTTGCCGGGACCAAAAAAACACCAATCCGGTGTGCGATCACCTCTATAAGGCTTCCTCGGCGGCCAAGCTCGCGAGCGCTGTGAGCGTGACGATCTTGAAGCCCCGGTCCTTCAGGATCGGTAACACTTCACGCAGTGCGGCCACGGTGCGTACGCCTCGGGTCAGGGCGTCGTGCAGGATGATGATGGAGCCGGGTTGGGCGTGCTGGAGAATATACCAGCGCTGGAAGCGGGGACTCGAAAGGGCCGAGTCGAGGGGAAATACATCGCCCAGCGCCAGACGATAGCCTTGCTCGCGGGCGAGCTTGAGCATCGGCCTCGAAAACAAGCCCGAGCCGGGGCGAAACCACCGGATCGCACCAAAAGGACTCAGGGCCGCGTGCGTCATCGCAAGGCTGCGTGCGAGCTCAGCCGGTGGCACGCATAAGCTCATGCGATCATCGTAGCTATGGTTGGCGAGCTCATGGCCTTCGCTGCGCATGCGCGCGAGCAAGGGCTCGTTACCCGGGATGCGGCTCCCGATGAGAAAAAACGTGGCGTGCGCGTCGTGATCCCGCAGAACATCTAAAATCGCAGGCGTCTCTTCGGGATCCGGACCGTCATCGATCGTCAGCGCGGCGGCTGGAACGGCGGTCTCGAGGAAATACGTGACCCCCGGCGCGAAGATGCCGAGAACGGTGGTGGCCGCTCTCGGAAACACAAGATATGAGAGCAAAACCCCCGCCGCACACAGGCTACCCAAGGAGACTAGGGCGACGGCACGTAGACGCAGCACGGTTAGCGATTCGCCAGCGAGCGAGTGCTCCGTTATTATAGGCGCTCTTCATCAACCACCAAGAAACGCCATGTGCCAGTTGCTCGGAATGAACTGCAACGTGCCGACGGATATCTGCTTCTCCTTCCAGGGATTTCGCCTACGCGGCGGCCACACCGACGAGCATAAGGACGGCTGGGGCATCGCTTTTTTCGAAGGCCGCGGCTGCCGGCTGTTCCTGGATTCCAAACCGGCGGCGCATTCTCCGGTAGCGGAACTGGTGCGCGACTACCCGATCCACTCATTGAACGCGATCGCACACATCCGCAAGGCCACGCGGGGTTCGGTGGCCTTGGAAAATACCCACCCGTTCATGCGCGAGTTGTGGGGCCGTTATTGGATCTTCGCCCATAACGGCACCTTGCACGATTTTAGCCCCCCGCCCGGGGATCGCTATCGGCCGGTCGGACAAACCGACAGCGAACAGGCGTTCTGCTTTCTGCTGCAAAACCTCTGCGAGCGTTTTAGCGGAACGGAACCGCCGGCAGCGCACCTCGCCCTCGCGCTCCGCGAGCTGACCTCGGAGATCGCCGCGCACGGAGATTTCAATTATCTCCTCTCCAACGGCGAGTATCTATTCGCCCACTGCGCGACGAGGCTGCATTACATCGTGCGTAAGACACCCTTTCATACGGCGCACCTCATGGATCAGGACATCACCGTCGATTTCGGCGATGCCACGACCCCCAATGATCGCGTCGCCGTGATCGCCACCCAGCCACTCACCGACGATGAGACCTGGACGACGATGGCGCACGGCGAGTTGCTGCAATTTCGCAACGGCGAGCCCCTGGGACAGGCTGAGGCACGGGCGCCGGGGCTGTTGTTGAAGTGAGCGCCGGCTCATCCGATGAGCGAGGAAGTCTAGCCGGAACTGGACGTACACGGCCATCGTCCCGGAAGTCCTGCGCACGACCGAGCTGCCGCTTCCAGCAGGGACCGCGGCCAACAGCCTTCCTTTCACCGAAAGGGCGAAGCGCTACGCCACCTCGAGGCACAGCGCCGCTTAGTGGGAAAAGAAGATGAGGGACAGGATTTCCTGACGATGGACACTCGATGGTGGCATCGCCAGCCGCCACCCCGTGGGTAAGGCGCTAGCGCCTGGGCAGCGGCGACGGAGGTGCTTAGCAAAATCGTAGCTCCCGAAAGTGTCGTTGCGAGCGTGTTGCGTCATAAGCTACTGAGGTTCATCAGATGTTCTCCACTGTTGGTTTCTCAAGAAGACTGGCTAAAGGGCAGCAAGGCGGCTGCTACGCTAACAGCGGCTTACTCACCCTGCGCGACTTGGGGGGTGCACTGTGCCTTGAGGTTCAAGGCATGTTTTTTTAGAAACGCGGCACGGTTTTCTCGCAGATCGCGGCCGTCCCTCCGCGTAGGATAAGGTACCTTATCGCCCTGGAGGCCGGTCCACAGCGCGCGGTTGAAGGCCGCAACGTCAAGGCGATCCTCGACCGAGAAGTCTTGCCCACGCATCGCTACCACCCAATAGGCTCCATCCCGCTTAGGAGCCCCGTCGCAAGGCGTCCGTGCGGCGGCGACCTCGGCCTGGTCCTGCGGCGGTAGCTCCAATTGGGTTGTGTAAAGGATCTGCGGCACGACCGCCTGATAGTTCCAAGACCTCTGGCGTTTGTTGAACAGGTCCGCCATGGGGGCGGTCAGTCCATCGTTGATGCCGAGGGGCTTTATCCCCAGCACCTCCTCGATGGTGCGCAGCATGCTGACCGTGGTGTAATGGGTCGACACCAACGCGCCCTGCTTTACGTAAGGCCCAACGATGTAGGCGATGCTGCGGTGAGAGTCTACGTGATCGCCGCCGTTCTGGGCATCGTCTTCAATGATAAAGATGAGCGTTTTGTTCTTGTACGGGCTGTTAGCGACTTTTTCCACCAGCCGTCCCACGGCATAGTCATTGTCCGCCATCTGCGTCTCGACCGTGTTTACCCCGAAGCTCGCCGTGCCGAAGCTCCCAAAGTGATCATGGGGCAGCCGGACCAAGGAGAGGTTAGGCAGCTTGCCATCCGCCACGTAGCCATCGAACTCACGCTCCCACTCCCTAAAAAGATAGAAGTCCGAGTTGTTCTGGTCATAACCACGGAAGTACTCGTCCGTGTGCGGCCACAAGGCCCGCTTCAATGCGACGGCTTGTTTAATCCCGAGCGCGAAGGGCTGGTCGACCACCGGGGCGCCGGGGATATTCGCCACGAAGAAGCCATAGTTACGAATGGTGAGCCCTGCTCGAAGCGCCGCGTCCCACAGGTAGCCCGTGCCTGCTTCACCGTCGCGGCTGTCCGGCGCGGCCACGTCGGCAGTTCCCGCCAGCATATCCGGATCGGTGAATCCGAAGGCTTGACGTTCCTCCGGCGTGAAGGAAACGGGGAAGTTGCGGTTGGCCCCCTCCCAGTCGTAGCTAAGGCCCCGCCCGGCGTAATTCGGCGGCTGGGTCTTCTCGACGTGATCATTGGTGCGCGCCGCCGTCGTCCAGTTCCAACCCACTCCGGAGGTTTCGCCACTGTCGTAGAAATTATCCATCAGCACGAACTGGCCGGCGATCTTGTTGTGGTTGGGACTATAGGGCGACAGGATGGCGAGGCTGGGATCGCCGTTGCCCGTGGGGAAGTCACCGTGCACCTGATCATAGGTCCGGTTCTCCTTCACCACATAGATCACGTGCTTGATGCGGCTGCGCAGGAAGGCCATGGTGTCCTTCCAGTCTGCGTGATTCCGAACCGTCGGGAAGTCGTTGTTGTACGCCACCTGCCAGGTCAAACGGGCTAAGTCTTTCCCATCTGGTACCGGCAGGGTCAGGAAACCGGCTTTTTCCAACTGCCAGACGTATTGGTTGGCCGCCCTGCACGCATTTTGCGCATCCGAGACGATGGACGGGGTATCGCGACATCCCGCTGGATTCGGACCCGTGTTGCTCTTGCCGTTGATCACATATAAGGCTTTGCCGTCCGGCTTTACGCTGACTGCATTGGGATACCAGCCGGTGGGAATTAGACCGACGACGCGGCTCTTATTTTGCCCACGTTTATGCTTGCCGTGGTCCCCGCTTCGGCCCAGTTGGATCACCGCCACCGAATTGGTGCCGCCGTTGGTAGCGAATAGTGTGCGTTCATCCGGCGACAGGGCGACGTTATTGGGATTGGCGCCCTTGAATTTCTTCGCCTTCGGGAAAACTTGCGCGGGTCCAGTCGTCAGGATTTCCTCCGCGATCCGATCCCGCTCGGTGTCGACCACCAGCACCGTATCGCTGTTGTCGCTGGCCACATACAATCGGTCCTGAGGCGTATTCAAGGTCATTTTTGTGGGCTGCCCCTGAGTCTTGATGCGGCCCTGCAGCGACATTTGCGGGCCGCTTACGCTAAGCACGACCAGCTCGCGGTCACGTTGCGCCGAAACATAAGCCTTGCCGTCACCCTTGAAGGCCACCGCGATCGGATAGGTTCCGCCCGGCGCGCCTGGCTCGCCGCCGTTTTTCCCGGGCCGCAAGTCGAGCTCCTCTATCTTGGCACGGTTCGTCAGCTCGATCAGGCTTACGGAGTCGTTGAAGTAGTTCGCTACCAAGAGCTGGGTGCCGCTCGCATTGACGGCGAGTCCAGCCGCCATCGGTCTTACGTCCACACCTAGTCCGATATTAGCGTGGCCAAGCTCGATCGGAGGTATGCTTTCCGCCCAGGTGGCACCGCTCTTAGCATACACATGCACGTTGTCATCAACGCCGCCGGACACATAGAACTCGTTGCCATTGGGGTTCCAGGCGATGCCGTTGAAGGTGTTCGGCACCTGGAGGGCCTGTATCTGCACCGGTGCCGCGCCGCTGATATCGAAAACGAACACGTATTCGTTGGATTCGGAGGCGACGCGGCTGCCGCTGGCGTCGTTGTTACTGTTGTAGCCGCTCGTCAGGATCAAAAGCGTTTTGCCGTCCGGGCTGATGGCGGTATCGACGGCATGGTCCGCCAGAAAATCCGGCCGGTTGGGCAAACCCGGATTGAGTGACTGAAAGACGGCGCCGTGTACCGCCTCCGGCGTGATGCGTTTGCCGGTCGGTAGGATTTCGCCCTGGAGTATCGCATGACCCGGCCTGACCGGGGTGGCCACGGTGGCGTGTGTGAACGCTGCCGGTACGGCGGTTCCAAGCAAAGCCGCTATCGAGACGGCGCGTGCCAGCATATTCTGTCTGTATATACAGTTCATAACCCCTCCTAAATGTCGAAACGCACCTCTATTTCGCTAGGTGTCGACAAACGATAGCAACCAAAGATTTCAATGGAGTGACGATCTGGTTAAAGGTATTCGAAGCCGGAAAGCCTCGGCAAAATGCGCTATGCCCTCTTTGGGCGTAGGCCATACGAGGCAGGCGGGGATCCATTGGCAGATGATTGGTAACCAACCTGTCATGGTCGTGTAACTTGGGCGCCCTAGCCTTCGCACTGACCCCTCCTTCCGGTCGATTCATGGACCGAGGGAACACTGACTGTAACGAGGAGCATAGCCATGTCCATGCGTTCAGAGGCTTGCAAGAGATTCGCGATAGTGATCCCGATAACATTGTCTTCTTTTTTGGGAGCTACGCAGGCGCTCGCGGACGGTAACACCGCCGCGACGGCGCGAGCATCGCGCTTTGTAAAATTTCAGGCGCCTGCCGGAGATCGCCCTGCCACCCGTGACACCACCGTGGACGGGGTGCAGGGGGCGATCCTGCCTAACGGGCGTTTTCTGACACCCGCGGGTATCGAGATCGACATCCAGGCACCCAAGCCCTACGGACTCGCGCTATCACCGGACGGCGAGACCCTCGCTACTATCAATAGTGGTGCTGCTCCGTTTTCGATCAGCCTGGTTCGCGACCTGAAGGGCACGCCCAGCCTGACTCGTATCGACGTCAATGCGACGTTTATGGGCATCGCCTTCGCCCCGGACGGGCAGCGATTCTTCGCCTCGGGCGGGGAGAACGGCAATGTGTGGGTCGGCGACGTCGCTCAAGCGAAGATAGTCGGCTCGGTGAATCTCAACGGGCAGGCCCATCCGCTTAGCTTTCCAGATGGCGTTACCAAAAACCCTAGCCCGCGTTTCAAAGGCGCATTCCCCGGCAACCTGGCGCTCAGTCCAGACGGGAATTATCTCTATGCCGTTGACCAAGGTGGCTTCAAGGTGCACGTCATAGACACCACTCAAATCACGGCAGGTCTTGACGAGACGGGTCTGAACAACTTCGATGCGGTCGTCGGCAGTGTGACCGTCGGCCGCTTCCCTACGGAATAGAACTCGATCCCCACAGCAAGACCTTATTCGTAAGTCATGTCGGCGTATTTGCATACCAGCATCTGCGTCCCCGGAGTCCGACCGGCGACAACGATCAGGATTATCCCCTCTGCTACCCCGGGGCGGGCTATCCCGATGAGACCGCCCACGATCGGACGATCACAATCAAGAAGGTCGATCCGCGTGATCTGCCCAGCAGCTTGCGTGACCGCGACGGGATCCGTTGCGGGTATGTCGCGGGCGACATGGCTTACAAGGTTCCGGGACTCGGCAGCCCGAATGCCGCGGAATCCTCATCGGTCTACGCTCTCGACATCACGATCCCGGCGAATCCCAGGGTGAAAAAGATAGTCAAGACCGGTCTCCTGGTCGGTGAACGCGAGGCAGGGATCAAGACTTACGCCGGCAGCCATCCGAACTCGGTCGCGGTGGGAGCGCGCGCTATCTACGTTGCCAACGGCAACAACGATTCCATCTCTGTGTTGCAACCCGGTACCTATCGCGAGATGTCGCGCATTCCGCTTTCGGTTCTGCACGGGCGCGATCGGCGTTTAAAAGGCACGATGCCGGTCGCGGTGCGCCTGAGTCCAGACCGGCAGTTCCTGTATGTCGCCGAGGCGGGCATCAATGCCGTTGCAGTCATTGCCCTGCACGGTCACACCGGGCGGTTGCTTGGACACATCCCCGTCGGCTGGTGGCCCAGCAGCATCCAAGTCAGTGCTGACGGCAAGACGCTTTATGTGGCCAATGCGCGCGGCCGTGGCGCTGGTCCGAACATTAAGGACGAGAGCACCTCGCCGAAGTTCACTACCATGGGCTCCGTCAGCTTAGTCCCGGTGCCGGGGCATGCACAGCTACGGCAATATACTGACCGGGTGCTCGCCAACAATGGGTTCGTCGAGACCGAAATCGCGGGTCGTGGCGATCCCATCCCGAAAGAGGCCGGGCGCCCCAGCGCCGAGATCAAGCACGTCATCTTCATCAATAAGGAGAATGCTACCCATGACCTCCTCCTGGGCGATATAACGGAAACTCGCAAGGGGGCCCCGGTCAATGGCGAACCGACCTACTCGCTCGGTCGGGATGCCAGCCCGAATCATCACGAGTTGGCCTTGCGTTTTGCCCTAGGCGACAACTTCTATCTGGAACCGACCGTCTCATCGGACGGCCACCGCTGGTTAGCGAACAACTATCCAACCGAGTTCGAGGATACCCACTGGCCCGCTTCCTATGGAGGCCAGCGCCGGGATGCCGGGGACGATCCCGAGGTGATAGCAAACTACCCTGGCCGCTTGGGCTTCACGGATGCCAATTCATCCCCGGAACCCAATGATCTGAATCAACACGGTGGGATTTATTTGCACCTACATCGCAATGGCAAGCGCTTCATCAACTTTGGCAACGGCTTCGAATTCGCGATCATCGAAGAGCCGTTCGGCGCCGATCCGACCGGCGCGCGGGAGCATGTGAATGTGCCCATGGAGAAGGTGGTGCGTGATAACAGCGACCACCTGTTCCCTACCCACATACCGGACGCGCCTCTGCCGGAAGACCCGACGCGGTTTAATCGCTATGGCCGGTTCAGACAGGTTTTCGAGACGCATTATGTGGACCGCGCGAAAGACAAATGCAAGCTGCCGGACTATGTCGATCTGTATTACCCCAATGACCATGGTAGCGGCGCCAACGACATTAACCCGAACGGACCGGCGTGGGACTTCAAGCGTTTCGTCCAGGATAACGATGCCGCACTGGGTCTGACGGTAGAGCTCATCTCGAATAGCCCTTGCTGGAAGGACACGGTGATCTTCGTCGTGGAGGACGACACCCAGAACGGTGCCGACCATGTCGACGGGCATCGGTCGGTGTTCCTTGCCATCAGTCCGTGGATCAAACGTGAGCACGTGACCAAGAAGCACTTGAGCCTCGCCAGCATCTTCAAGACGGTGAATTTGATCCTGGGCCTGCCGCCGCTGAATCAATACGACGCGGCCGCGACGGATTTGCGGGATATCTTCACCTCGCGTCCCAACTTCAAACCCTACAAAGCGGTCGAGGTGGGCTTCGTAGCTCGGGCCAATCCCCTTTGGTTGGCGCTGACCAAGGACGTGGATTTTAGTCGGCCCGACGCCGACGAGGTCAAGTTGCGCAATGCCATTCTGAAGTCCGAGGGTTTGCCCCGTAGACGGAACTAAACCGGGCTTCGTATTTAAGCCGGAGCGAGTCAAAACGGCCCGCCCTGGCTTTGCATCCTTAATGACCTTTGACACGACCAGTGCGGAACTACCGCAACGTCAATCTATGTCTATTGCTCGCGGCCGCCACGTTCGGCCCCTTGGGCATGGCGGAAGAAACCATCCAGCTTCCCGAGATGGTCGTGACGGCCACCCGTACGGAGCGAGAGCGTATCAACACGCCTCAAGCGATCGCCGTGCTGGGCACACATCGCATTGAGCAATCCAACCAGGCGACCACACCGGATCTGTTCCGCTACATCCCCAGCGTTTACATCCAGAAGAGCAATCTTGGCGGCGGCTCGCCGTTCATCCGCGGCTTGACCGGCAAACAGATTTTATTGCTCGTCGATGGCGTGCGTGCGAACAACTCCTTTTATCGGGCAGGGCCCCACCAATATCTGAATACCATCGACCCAAACATCATTGAAAGGATCGAGGTCGTGCGCGGCCCCACGTCGGTCCTCTACGGCAGCGACGCGCTAGGCGGCTCCATCAACATAATCACCCGGCGCCGGAAGAATTTTGAAGAGCATCGAGACTTGGGCGGCTTGTTCGCCGGGCAATACCAAAGCGCGGCGGACGCCGGTATGCTGCGCGGCCAGGTGGAAGCCAACTGGGGCAAGCTCGGCGCGATCGCCGGGGCCACCGGCAAGATCTTCGACGATCTCAACGGTGGCGGCGATCTTGGTGCGCAAGTCCCTAGCGCCTACGACGAAGCGAACGCGGACCTCAAGCTCAATTACCTTCTTGGCGACCGCCACGAGTTCATTCTCGCCCAGCAATATACCCGTCAATTCGACGTACCCAAAACCAACGAGGTGGTATTGGGCGACAGGCTTAAGTTCAACTACGAGCCACAAGAACGGGAGTTGGGTTACTTTGAATATCGCGGTAAAGACGTTGCGATCTTCGACGGGGCCAAAGTCAACCTCTCTTATAATCGACAACGGGAAGGCGAGGAGATCATTGATCGCGCCACTTCCCTCACCGAGACTCGGGAGCTGACGGATGTCGAAACCTTTGGCGCTGCGTTGCAGTTGAACAATCGCCTTGGCGATGGCCATTCCTTGTCCTATGGCTTCGACTTCTATCGAGACCACTATGACACCCGTAAGCGCCAATTCGATTTGCCTAGCGGCCGCGCTGCCACGATCGCGCCAGGCGTCCCTGATGGCACCTTTTATCAAAGCTGGGGCTGGTATCTCCAGGACGAGGCTAGCATCGGCTCGCGCGTAGATGCTATTGCAGGCGTCCGCTACAGCCGGTTTGACACGCAAGGCACACTTGGAAACCAGCGTTTGAGTTTCGAGACGGATGCGGTCGTCGGCAACCTGAACCTGCTGTTTCGTCTGAGCCCCGCGCTGAACGTGGTCGGCGGCGTGGCCTGGGGCTTCCGCGCACCGAATATCGAGGACTTTTTCGGCCGCGTGGACTTCTTTAACGAAATTCCCAACACCAATCTTAAGCCAGAGGAATCGGTCAACCAAGAGATTGGGCTAAAATACTTCTCCGGGCGGATCGCCGCCGAAGCCTACTATTTTCACAGTGACTACGAGGGTTTCATTGATCGCATGACGATAGGACGTCAGCCCAATGGAAATCCAATCCTCCAGCGCCGTAATCTACGCAACGCAGAGATCCAGGGGGTGGAAACTATTCTGGAGTATCGCTTCAATGATCACTGGCGTTTGGAAACGGCGCTAGCTTGGACCGAGGGCACGGATTCCGACACCGAAGAGCCTTTGCGGCGCATTCCGCCGCTCAATGGCAATGCTCGCCTGCGCTACGCGCATGACCCGAACCTCTGGATCGAATTTGCCGCCGTCTGGGCGGATCATCAAAAGCGATTGGCACCCGGGGATATCAGTGATCCACGCATCGGACCGGATGGCACCCCCGGCTACGTGGTCTTCGATCTACGCGCCGCGTATACGCTCGCACGGCAGCACGAAATCATCGTTGGTGTAGAAAATCTCGCCGACAAGAAATACAAGACTCATGGCTCGGGGATTTTTAATGCAGGCATCAACGCGGCCTTGACTTATCGCTGGCGATTTTAGGGATGAGGTCACGCCTAGATGGCGCCTAGCGATTTGATCTCGGACAGCGTGAAATCATAGGCGGCCGTCGTTCTTGCTATGCTTCCAATAACCCCAGTCGCTAGACCGCCACCGGCGCGGCAACAGCCCAAAGTACAGCAAGAAACAGCGCGTAATAGAGTGCACTGTCTTGCGCAGAGCGCCTTGCTTCAGCCGCCGGTGGTCGGAGGCAAAGACCGCCAGTGCGGAATCAAAGGTGGCCCGAAAGCCCCCGCGCTTGATACGCCACATCACCTCGGAGTCTTCGTTCACGACTAAGGCGGGGTCAAATCCGCCCACCGCTTGCAGGACATCACGGCGACAACATAGATTGGAACCGCTTGCGGCCGGTATCCCAAGACTATCTGACAACCGTTGACCGCGGGCAAACCACGCGTAGTAGCTCTCATAGTCACCTATCGCTAGCTTAGGGCCATAAACCGCATCGCTCAATGGGTGCTGCATCAAGCGGTCGAAGAAACGCGGTGCAAAGGTGACATCCGCATCAGTGAACACCAGCCACGGTGTTCTGGCTGCCGCCGTTCCGGCATTGCGTGCCTCGGCGATAGTCCCAGGGTAACGCAACAGTACGGTGTTATTCGGACGCATCTCACCTATGCATCGTGGGGTATCGTCACTGCTGGCGTCGACCACGATAAGACCGATATCGGGAGGTATCGATCCAAGGAACGCCGGGATGTTGCGCATCTCGTTACGCGTTGGGACGATGATGGTGATATCTTCAGCTCGCACAGTCGCCGTCGATGTCCTCATCGGAGAGATCCAGCGCGCTGTAACGCGCGGCGATCTCAAACGCGCCCCAACCGGAAGGCCCGAAGTTGGCGAAGGGTTTTACGCGATCGACCGCCGCCTTCTCAATCTTGTAGGCCGCGGCGCGCGACTCGCCGGTCAGGAACCAGCTTCCGAAGATATACCAGCCGTCGAAGTCCAGATCACCGGAACCCGGAAGAGCGCCGCTGCTACGCTCGATGTCGGTATAGATATACTCACCCTGCACCGATCCTGGTCCCCAGGCGAGCGCGGCCTCCGCACCATAGCGGATGAAATCATCGACGTTTTCGATGGTCCCCGTTTCGACCAGCCGCTGGTCCGCCACATGTGATTCGGGCCGCTGGCGGAAGCGAAGCTGCTGGTCGGCTCCGCCGGCATCTTCGTCGGGATCCTCCGGCGCCCGCCAAGAGATCGCGCCACCGAGGTGGACTAAGCGGTTGGAGCTCATGATCGGCGCGAATGTTGCCCGGCCCGTGGTGCCTATGCCTTCGCCACTGTCCACTTCCAGATCCTCATCGTCGTCGTCGATACCCTCGCTGAACACACCACCCGCTACGGTCCAGTTCGGCCCCAGGTAGTGCAACTGGGCCCCGAGATTGCGGGCCGGCGCGAAGGCGTCCGCCAGCGATCGCTCCATAAAGGTCGTGAAGCGGGCGCTGGTAAGCTGTTCAAGACTGAACTGCTCTTTGAATTGACCGACCTGCATCGTCAAAGGTTTGGGTGTAGGTCTCAAACTGATCATCAGTGTACCCTGGTGCCAGGGAATGCAACGACGTTATCCGGAGCCGCGACGTGGGCACGGTAGGTTTGCGCGAGCAACCGCCAGCCGTTATCGAAGCGCT
>JBOIDL010000111.1:0-12823 GCA_050740435.1 Gammaproteobacteria bacterium | reverse complement strand
AGCGGTGGCCTGGAAGTGACGAGCAAGGGCGATCTGTTGTTGTATGTCCTGATGAATATCCCCTTGTTCGCCGCGCTCGCCGTGCTGGTATGGAAGCTGGCGACGCTGGAGCTGTTGAGCTTGGCGATAGCCGGGGTCATCGACGGCCTGCTGGCGGCGCTCTTTTGCTATCAGGTCTATCATATCTACAAGGTCAACGCCGGGATCTTCGTGCGCCCGGTCCCGGAGCTATACCGCTACAAATTCAAGCAGGTCGCCATCCTGAATCTCGCCTATATGGTGACCTTCGGGTCGGAGCTCGCCGTGGTCTCGATGCTGCCCCTGTTTTTCATGGACATCTTCCAAGTTTCCCAGGTGGCGGCCGGTCTCCTGGCCGCGCCGTTCAATCTTGTCGTACTGTTTGCACGGCCGTGTGGCGGGTTGTTGAGCGATCGCATCGGCCGCAAGAAGACTTTACTGATGGTATTGGCCGGCCTCACCCTGGGTTACCTGCTCATGAGCCAAATCACCGGAAATTGGCCGCTACCGCTCGCGGTCGGCGCCATCATCGCCTGTGCGTTGTTCGTGCATTTCGGGACCGGAGCGGTGTTCGCGATGGTGCCGCTCATCCAGCGCCGGCTGACCGGCCAGATCGCCGGCATGACCGGGGCCTATGGCAACGCGGGGGGCGTCGCGTTTTTAACCGTGCTGTCCTTCGTGAGCCCGCAGGTCTTTTTCCTGGCCATCGCCGGCACGGCTCTGGCCGTGCTGGCCGCGATCGGTTTCCTCAAGGAGCCCAAGGGTGCGATGGCCGAGATCTTGCCGGACGGCACCGTGCAGCTCATTGAGGTGGAATAGGCCGCCGGCCGCGCGCAAGCCCGGAGCATCCTCCTCGTGCCTGCCAGCCTCGAGGTCGGCGTCGGTCAATACTCCGATCGCGGCCGCAAGGAGATCAACCAGGATTTCCACGGGGCGATGTTCCCCGTTGAGCCGCTGCGCACCACCAAGGGCATCGCTATTGCCATCGCCGATGGGATCAGCTCGAGCGAGGCCGGGCAGATCGCCGCCGAGGCGTGCGTCACGGGATTCCTGGAAGATTATTTCTGCACGCCAGAGTCCTGGACGGTCAGGAAATCCGCGCAAAAGGTACTGACGGCGCTCAATAGCTGGTTGTACAGTCAAAGTGGTGAGCAAAACCCCGTCCGTGCTCACGTGAGCACCCTGAGCGCGCTGGTCATCAAGTCGGCAACCGCCCATCTCTTTCATGCAGGAGACAGCCGCGTCTACCGGTTGCGCGATGGACAGATCGAACAAATCACGACCGATCATCGCGTCTGGGTATCGGCCGAGAGAAACTATCTGAGCCGCGCCATGGGCGCGGACACGCGTCTGGACATCGACTATTTCCAGCTGCCGGTGGCGCAGGGTGACATCTTCGTGCTGGCCACGGATGGCGTGCATGAATACCTCGAACCCAATGGTCTCGCGGGCTTGATTGCGCAGGGAGGCGATAACCTCGATGGGAGCGCGAAAGCGATCGTGGAAGCCGCCCTGGCCCGGGGCAGCCCGGATAACCTGACCTGCCAGGTGGTGCGGGTCCTGAACCTCCCCCCCCAGGATCAGGATGAGGTCTATCGGCAGTTGACCGCGCTGCCGTTCCCTCCCGAGTTGGAACCGGGTGTGGTCATCGATGGCTACCGGGTCCTACGCGATCTCCATACCAGCAAGCGTACCCAGATCTACCTGGCGCTCGATACCGAGACCGATACCCGGGTGGTGCTCAAGACCCCCTCGGTCAATTATCAGGACGACCCGGCCTACCTCGAGTGTTTTCTACTCGAGGAATGGATCGGGCGGCGGATCGACAATCCCTATGTCCTCAAGGTACGCGGGCACGAGCGCCGGCGGCGTTTTCTCTACCATGTCACCGAGTACATCGAGGGGCAGACCTTACGCCAGTGGATGCACGACCACTCGGAGCGCCGCTTGGGAGAGGTCCGGGCCATGGTTGAACAAGCCGCGAAGGGCTTGCAAGCCTTCCACCGCATGGAGATGCTGCACCAGGACTTGAAGCCGGAGAACCTGATGATTGACTCGATGGGAACCGTGAAGATCATCGACTTCGGGTCCGCCAAGGTCGCGGGCCTGGCGGAAATCGCGACCCCCATCGAGCGTCTCCAGGTGCAGGGGACGCGCAATTACACGGCGCCCGAATACCTGCTCGGCGAACCGGGAAGCAACCGCTCGGATATCTTCTCGCTTGGGGTGATCGCCTACGAGCTGTTGACCGGCCGCTTGCCCTACGGCGAGATGCCCGACCACTGGCCTGCGGCGCGGCCCGCGGCCCGCTGGCGCTACACGTCCGCCCGCGATTACAACACGGCGATCCCGCCTTGGATCGACGGCGCGTTGCGTAAGGCCGTGCACAGTGATCCCACCCGCCGCTATGCCGAGCTGTCGGAATTTCTGCATGATCTCCGTCGACCGAATCCCGAGTATACCCGCGCGCGGCAGCGCTCGCTTCTGGAGCGCAACCCGCTCGGATTCTGGCGCGGCCTCACGATTCTCCTACTTTTTACCGTTGTTTACCTGCTGTTTTTGCTATCGCGATAACTGCCTGGCGATTCGCTTCCATCATCATCCTCGCGATCTGTCACACAAGGCGCGCCGTTTCTGCTACGATGGCGCCCCTTACGACGTTCAAGCTATCCATGCGTATTCACGTCCTCGGTTCCGCCGCTGGCGGCGGTTTTCCCCAATGGAACTGTAACTGCCCGAATTGCAAGGGTCTGCGCACGGGGTCCTTGCGCGCCCGCGCGCGTTCGCAATCCTCGATAGCGGTCTCGGGCAACGGCGTCGACTGGGTGCTGTTCAACGCCTCGCCCGACATACGCACCCAGTTAGTCTCCGTGCCGGCCTTACAGCCCGGCCGCGGGGTGCGCGACACGGGGATCTGCGCCATCGTGCTTGTCGATGCCCAGATCGACCACACCACCGGTTTGATGATGCTGCGCGAACATAAGCAGCCGTTGGATGTCTATTGCACCAACATGGTTTATCAGGATCTGACGACGGGCTACCCGCTGTTTCGAGTGCTGGAATACTATTGCGGGGTCGAATGGCATACACTGACCATCGACGGCGAGCCGTTCACCGTACCCCGCGCCGCAACCTTGCGCTTCACCGCCGTGCCTTTGCGAAGCGAGGCGCCCCCTTATTCGCCCCACCGCCACGACCCGCACCGCGGCGATACGATCGGCGTCAAGGTCGAAGACCTCGATACGTCGAAAGTCCTGTTTTATGCGCCAGGGCTCGGCGAAGTCGACGACCAGGTATACCGCAACTTGTCGGACGCCGATTGTGTGCTCGTCGATGGCACCTTGTGGACCGAGGACGAGCTGCTGCGGTTCGGGATCAGCAACAAGCTCGCAAGCGATATGGGCCACCTCGCGCTCTCGGGGGAGGGAGGCATGTTGAGCATCCTGGAGTCACTGTCACGGCCGCGCAAGGTGCTCATCCATATCAATAATACCAACCCGATCCTGAACGAGGACGGTCCGGAGCGGCAGGCGCTGACCGAACGCGGCATCGAGGTGGCGTATGACGGCATGGAGATCGCGCTGTGAATGATGCGCCCGTCAGCGAGCCCGCCGCGTGGACGCGCGCCCAATTCGAGCAACAACTGCGTTCCATGGAACGCTACTATCATATCCACCATCCCTTCGATGTGCTCATGCAGAGCGGCAAGCTCGATGAGAATGGCGTGCGGGGATGGGTCGCGAACCGCTTTTACTATCAGGTGAGCATCCCCATCAAGGATGCCGCCGTGCTCTCGAACTGTCCCGACCGCGAGGTGCGCCGTCAATGGATCCAGCGCATCGTCGATCACGATGGCGGCGCGGGCGATGAGGGAGGCATCGACGCCTGGCTGCGGCTTGGCGAGGCGGTGGGGCTCACGCGCAAAGAACTTTGGTCACAAGAGCGGGTAGTGCCCGGGGTGCGTTTCGCGGTCGATGCCTATGTGAGCTTCGCCCGCCGCGCCACCTGGCAAGAGGCCGCCTGTTCCTCGCTGACTGAGCTTTTCGCCCCCGCGATCCACCAGCAACGCCTCGACCGTTGGCCCGAGCATTATCCCTGGATCCAACCCGCGGGCTATGCCTACTTTCGCCAGCGGTTGCGGGAAGCGCGGCGAGATGTCGAGCACGGGCTGGCGATCACGCTCGACACTTTCCGTAGCCGCACCGAGCAGCAGCGCGCGCTTGGAATTTTAAAGTTTAAGCTCGATGTGCTGTGGACGATGCTCGATGCACTGTGGCTCGCGTATGTGGATCACCGCCCGCCGTATTTCAATGTCGTGCCTTGAGCGATGAGCGCGTATTTCGCCGACGACTGCATCCCTCAGATCGCCCCCTTGTTTCGCTTGCAGTGGGAGGAGGCGCAGCAAGCCTATGTCATTCTGTATCCGGAAGGCATGGTCAAGCTCAACAAGACCGCCGGGGAGATCCTCACGCGCTGCGACGGCAAAACCCGCTTGAGCGCCATCATCGACGACCTCGAAGGGCAGTTTTCCGGGGCTAAAATCGGCGACGAGGTCCGGCATTTTATGGAGACCGCGCATGAGCAGGGCTGGGTTCGAATCACCGCCGCGGCCTAAGCCTCTGTGGCTGCTGGCGGAGTTGACCTATGCCTGTCCGCTGCAGTGTCCTTACTGCTCGAACCCCGTCGATTACGCGCGCACTAAGGGCGAGCTCAGCACCGAGGATTGGCTCGCGGTGTTGCGCCAAGCCCGCGCGCTAGGCGCGACGCAATTGGGCTTCTCCGGCGGCGAACCGCTGGTGCGCCGCGACCTCGAGGTCCTGATCGCCGAAGCGCGTTCCTTGGGTTTCTATACCAACCTTATCACCTCCGGGCTCGGCATGGATGAGGCTCGCCTCAAAGCATTCCGCGAGGCCGGATTGGACCATATCCAGATCAGTTTCCAGGCGAGCCGGAAGGATCTCAACGATTATCTGGCGGGAACGGAAGCGTTCACGCACAAGGTCGAGATGGCGCGCGCCGTAAAGCAACACGGCTACCCGATGGTCCTGTGCTTTGTGACTCATCGCGATAACATCGACCAGATCGAGGACATGCTGCGTCTCGCCGGTGACCTCAACGCCGACTACGTGGAGCTTGCCACGACGCAGTATTACGGCTGGGCCTTTCACAACCGCGATCGCTTGCTGCCGAGCCGTGAGCAGCTCGAGCGGGCCGAGGCCATCGCCCATGCCTATCAGGAAAGCATGAAAGGCCGCATGAAGATCTTTTATGTCGTTCCAGACTATTATGAGAACCGCCCCAAAGCCTGCATGAACGGCTGGGGCGCCGTGTTTCTCTGCATCGCGCCCGATGGGACCGCGCTCCCCTGCCATGCGGCCCGGCAACTCCCCGGGCTGGAATTCCCGAATGTCCGCCATCACGGCATCGAGTGGATCTGGAACGAGTCGCTGGCTTTTAACCGCTATCGCGGTTTCGAGTGGATGCGCGAGCCATGCCGCTCCTGCCCGGAGCGCTTCAAGGACTTCGGCGGGTGCCGCTGCCAAGCTTACATGCTCACCGGGGAGGCCGCGAACGCGGACCCGGTTTGCGATCTCTCGCCCCACCATGATCGGGTCCTTGGCGCGATCGAGCGCGCCACCCACCGTGATGAAAAGCCCGTAGTGTTTAGAAACACCAGGAATTCCCAGTTACTCGGTTGAGGAACCGTGAAGATGCCCCTCGCTCAAACGCCGGCGGTACTTGCTGCAACCCGACCCGGATCTCCGGGCGGATGAATGCGGGATCTGGTCCTGTCCAACGTCTGTCTCGACCGCCGTGTTAGGCGTCCCCTCTCTTGCCCTCGTGCGTCTCCTTGTATGCATACTTAGAACTCGGCGTCACACACACCCACTCGTGAACGTACTACGGTAAACCCCGTCGACACAATTAGGTTGTCGGGTGGGTCCTGAATCGGCGCGATCGCCTGGAGGTGGTTTCGAACGCAAGAAATGATGACATCGCCACGGCGCACTCGCCTTCGAGATCGGGTAGGTGCATCTGCAAAACGATACGTCGCGCCCTTATGGACGGTGCCCGAGGAGTCGACGTTGCCGATGTCAAGGTACTTCAGCTCGTAGTCAGACTCTGTCTCCTCGCCGAGCGCATCATCGTTGATGGTGGCCGCGTACTTGAGCCGACGCCGCTGAACATTGGAGGCGGCGTTCCCCTCGTCACCTCCAGCAGCAACCGCATGATCTCGTCCTCCGCCTGCCTGAAGGTCTGCGTCGATCTCATCCAGCGGCCGCGGTGGGTCGCCGGTTAGGTTGATCCTGCAGGCTGCTTTGCTTCGGGACATTATCCGGGCTTGCGCTCTTTCCACAGGCGGACGATGAAACGCTCGCCGTCCTCCACTAGGTCGGGCTCGGTGCCGTTGTGTGCCCGCATGGACTGAATGATCCGGTTGCGCACGCCCATTCCAAGGTGCTCCACGTAGCCGTAATCGCGCAGGATCTCCTTCAGCAGCTCGTTCCTTGCGGCACGAAGACCATCCTTCATCTTCTCCACCGTCACCCCGTTCGGAAGCCGCCCTGGGGAGATGACCTCCAGCCGATCCCGGTAGAGTGACACCTCGATGTCTGTGCCCACTATCGTGTAGTCCCGGTGAGCCGCCGCGTTTACCACGGCCTCCCGCACGGCATCCAAAGGAAGCGACTTCTTTCTGCGCCTGCGCCCTCCTTCGAGCCAGGCAGTCGTTCCTAGGTTGCGAGCTACAAAATCCACCGTGCGGTCGATGACGCCTTTTTCCACCGCGCGACCTCGCTTCGAGAGGACGGATACGAGCGGGCCGCGGACTAGCTCTTCATCGACGGTGTCGTAGTCCTTCTCTTTACGGGGAAACGCCGTCGCCGTCACGCCTGCCTGAGGAAGCCTTCGATTCGGGTTAACCCCGAAAAGAAGCAACCCTGCCACGGTCGCCACGATCGTTCCCGCCGCTTCGGCGAGGATGTCCGTGTTCAGCAACAACCGTTGCCACGCATCGGCATCCTTGCGATCAGGCGCGTCGCGCTTCAGGATGTCGCGGAAATAGTTCTCGAGTCGGTTGAGGTCGAGGCTTTCGAACCCCATTTCCAGTACCGGCTTGATGTCATAGCGCATAAGGTGCGACGTCTGATAGAGACGTGCCTCCTCCTCGCGGGTTGCTTCCCGTGACGTGCTGCCGACCCTCACGAAGGCCATCCAAGCGGACCCCCGCTTCGCTTTGTGGGGCTTTCCGGGGCTGTCCGCAGGAACAACAATTACGCCGACAGCCTTACCGTCCTCAAGCGTCACGGTTCTCCAGGCCGGGATGAGCGCCGGTTGCACATGCTGACGAGCGACATCCATCACCCACCGTTCTGCGTCTTCGCGGCTTCTCGTGAGCCCTGAGATCCTTCCGTCGTCCTCGACGCCGAGCAGAACCAGACCACCCTCGAGATTCAGCAACGCCACCATTTCCTTGGCGAGCGAATCCGAGTGGACGTCGTCCCGCTTGAACTCGACGCCCGAGTCTTCGCCGCTATGGATGATCTTCCGTAGCTCCATCTCGTTCATGGCTCTTCAGAATCCCCCTTTAAAACCCGTACTTCCGCCGGCGCCGCTCGAAAGCTTCCTTGCCACCCTCGAGGATCTCTTCCACTAGCTCGCGCACCGGCCTGGCGTCGATCGAACCCATGTGCTCGGGCGCGATGCGCGCGTGGCCGTGCTCGGCCTCGCCCGATGCGGAGAGCCCCACGATCAGCTCTGCGTCACCGAGCACCGGGATGTTCGCATTATGCGTTGAGAAGACGAACTGGCGGCGCTGCTTTCCCTCCCGCATGCGCGGCACGACGTCCTCGGTGATGAAGCGGTTGTCGAGGTCATCCTCCGGCTGATCGACGATGAGCGGCGCAGCGGACTCGAGCAGTAGGAGCAGAAGCACCGCAGTCGCCTTCTGTCCGGTCGAAAGATCCTCGAGCGTCTTCCAATCGGTGGGATCTCCGGCTGGCGCCGTGTTGAGGCGGATCGCCGTGGTCGGCGGCAGATCGAGCTCCTCGATGCGCATCAGCACTTCGGGCAACGCCTGCACAAGTCGCTCAGCTTGGCTAGGTGTGATCGCGTAGGCATTGCGTAGAGCTTCGACTCCCGCTCGGCACGACTCAACAAGTTCCGTGAGGGACAGCGCTTGGACATCTCGTAGGGCATCAACCACTTTGTCAAGTCGCCCGCCAACCTCATCACGAAGAATCCGAAATAGTGGCTCGCGATCTCCAGCGGCGGTGACCTCGACCTGGACCTTGTCGCGCAGCTTCTGGTTGACGTTCTTCGCGGCGCGATCGAGGCGCCGGAATTCCTCGGCCTTGAAATCTTCCCACTCGGCGAGCAGCGCCCGGCGCCGGTCGGCGTGCTCCTTCTCCGCACGCCGGACCAGGCTCTGGCGTTCGCGCAACGGCCGAAGTTCCTCGATCTGACGCCGAAGTCGGATGAACTCCTCGCCGTCCACGCGCGACTTCTGAAGCTCGCGCAGGATCTTCTCGTAAGCGGCTTGGACGTCCTTCTTTCGCGTCTCCCACTCCGCGCGCACCGCAGCGACCCTTTGGTCGGCGCGCTGCAAGACCTGCTCCAGCTCTTTGGCGATACGCTCCAGATCGCGGTCGAGCTGCGCGAACACGTCGTTGGCACGCGCTAGGATCTCCTTGCCCGGCAGGTCCTCGAGCGCCTTCGCGGAAAGGAACACGCGATCGATCGGGATCTCCCGCTTCAGGCTCTCCAGACACTCGCAGAACGAGGCGAGGCGCTCGGGAATGGAGGCGAGCACGCGCTCCTCGCGCACCAGCAGGCTCTGTTCGCGCAATCGCTCTTCGAGGCCCGCTTCCCGAAACTTTTGGAGCGTTTCTTCCAAACCGGGAAGTGCGGCGAGGCGCTCCTCGATCTGCCGGAACTCTACTCGCGTCTCGACCAGGCTGCGCCGGTTTTTCTCCAGATCACGCCGGAGGTCGCTCTTGCGTCGCGGCAGCGACTCGTCAGGCTCGACGAAACGGTCGAGGAGGCGCGTCAGCTTTTCACGGCTCTTGGTGAGTTCCGAGATCTCGTGCTGGCCGTAGACCTCGACGCGGGGAAGCACGTCCTGCGGCGAGAGGTTCGAGACCTTGCCTTGGTCATCTCGCACCAGTGGCGGGTTAGGAATGGTGCGCTCGATGCGGTACTCGCGGACGGCCGGCCGATGCACGCGAACGAGGAGCGAGATCTTCGTGCCGCTCTTTAGCACGTGCCGCACGATTCCTTCGTGCGCCCTGCGTGCTTCGTCGCCGACGGCGTCGAGAGCCAGAACGGAACGAATGCTCTCGACGACCGTCGACTTGCCGGCGCCACGCCCGCCAACGAGGACGTTGAGGTTGGGGTTGAAGTGAACGGCGGCGCTGTCCAGGAAGCCCCCCTCCCACGCCAGCGCGACGAGCTCCGCGTGCTCGTCGGGCTCGAGCTTGCCTTCCTTCGGATTGAGTCGAATGCGGGACCCGGGATCGAGGAAGGCCTGACGCAAGCCCTCGATGCTCACCTCGGACATCTTGATCGAGCAGGTGGCTGAACGATCGTCGAGGTCTTCGGGCTTTGCGATGTCCTGCGCATTGACGACGGCGACAGCCAGCCTGTCCTCCGCGGCGTGGGCTCGACGGTAATCGGCGTTCCTGTTCTCAACGATCTGACGCACATCCTGGGGCAGATCCTCCACCGAGCCTGGGATCTGGATCGCGAGCAAGTCGTTGGCCTGCCATGCTTGGATTCGCGCCTTGCCGCTGAGGACTTTGAAGAGCCCGTTGTCATTCGTGACATGCGCGCCAACAGCCACGCCCCCCTGCTCTCGAACCTTCCCGAGGATCTCCACGAAGCTCTTGTTCGACAGGTCGGAAGAGGGCGTCGTGTTCGTGATTCCGAACTGCCCCAGGTATCGTCCGAGTCGTTCGTCGTCGGTGTCTTGCGGGTAGATGCACAGGATATGAATGCCTTCGCTCGAAGAGAGCTCGAAGCCAGGGAACACGTGGATGCCACGGTCCGCTGCGGCACTCCGGAACGCGGGCACGCCGCTGACATTGTTGTGATCCGTGATGGCCAGGACAGTAACGCCCGTCTGGGCGGCCTTTTCGAGGATCGCCTTCGCGTGTGAATCGGCATCACCACGTCCGGAATGTCCCCGAAAGGTCCCGGAGTAATGATGCGGGTTGACTTGTAGGGCACAGCGATGGAACCGCGCCCCGTTCGGCAGCTTCAGCGCCTTACTGATCGTATCCGAATTCACTCCGTACCCCCCGCAGCAACCGCATGATCTCATCCTCCGCCTGCTTCCAGTCCGCGTCAATCTCCTCCAGTGGGCACGGCGGCGTGTATTTGTAGAAGTGGCGGTTGAAGTTGATCTCGTAACCGACCTTGTCCTTGTCCTTGCTGCGATCCATCCAGGCGTCGGGCAAGTGGGGACGCACCTCGCGCTCGAAGTAAGCGTCGATGTCGTCCTTGAGCGGCACGTTTTCGAAGTCTCGCAGGTCCGGGTCGGGCTCATACCAGTCGTCGCGCCCGCCCGTGGCGACCGGCTCGGCCTGGAAGAGCTTCTGCTCGGTCGCCTTCCAGCGGGACTTGCGCTCGCGCAGCAGGTCCTCGATGCGGCTCCATGCGATGTTCCAGTCGCGCCGCGGCTCGCGGCCGAGCGTCTTGTCGATGGCCTGCACGTCATCGAGCAGGTGCGGGCAGGCGTCCAGGAAGCGGGCCTTGTCTTCCGAGGTCATCCGGTAGTGCAGGCGCAGGGGCCGCTCGACGGTCACGCGGGTTGTAGCCGAAGTCGGCGTTGTCGAAAGTCTTCGAGGTCTCGCCGTCGGCCTGCCGGCCATAGAGCTTCACGATCTCGGCGATCTGGGCGCCTGTGATATGCCGTCTCTTGTCGCCGAGTCGAAGGCCTCGCCCGCAAACTGATCGTCGGTGAAACTGTAGCCGAAGCGGACGTTGTTTCCGCCGCCGTTGTGGTCCACCTGCTTCATCAGCATGTCGGAAGCGGCGGTGGCGAAGGCGCGCTTGTTGTAGTCCTGCCCGTAGACGTAGAGCCTCGCCTCGGCATGGTGCTCGCGTAGATAGTTCTGGGCTTCGGCCAGCATGCCGCCGGTTCCGCAGGCCGGGTCGAGGCCTGGTTGAGCGTCGTGTCGAGCGCGTCGCCTTCGAGCTTGCCGCCCTTGCGCCTCGCGTGCTCCGCCAGAACCTTGGCCTTGGTGTGCGCGAGGACACAGTCGAAGCGGCGCAGCACGGTCATCGGCAGCATGACGCGCTCGTACTGCGGGGGGACGATAGGGGCCGCGCAGCAGGTCGGCGATCTGCCAGATCAGGTTCGCGAAGTAGTTGTGGTTAGGCATCGATACGGTCGTCTTCCTTCAGATTCGGCATGGCAAGTCAGCCGAATGTTAGAATGCCTGTTGCCATTGGCCATCGTCGTAGGACTCCATCGTCGTCTTTAGCCGGCCGTAGAGCTTGTCCAACGATTCCTCCAACTTGCTCTCCGGCGTATGGTTCGCTTCGGCGGCAATGTATCCGATCAGTTCATCCAGGTCGTCCAGAGTGAACTTGGCGACGAGCTTGTTGCCGCGAACCTCCGCGATACTCAAACGGCCTGTCAAGTCTGGTCCTGCAAGCGTGTGGTCGAGAATCAGACCCCGCTCCTCAACCGTGAACGTTACCTCGACCAGATCGCCTGGCTCAATTCTCTTCCTGCGCAAGATCGTGCTTCCTTCGGGTCGTTCTAACGGAGCGAGTTGAGCGGCGCCGCTCGAACGAGAGTTGGACGGCGCGCAGCGCGCCGACTACCATGTTAGGCGCTGGCGATCAAGACAACCAGCGCCAGAATGCTGAGAACGCTGCGTACGGCATGTAATTGTCCCCAGTGAACGAGTAACTCGCGTGCGTTTGAGGACGTTCTGTCCAGTGTGGGCTCGAGCAACTGCCGGTTCGTCGGCATGATGACTACTAAGGTGAACGGAATGACGAGCCCAAGGAGTAAACCGCCAACCAGCCAGCAAAGCGTGCCGCCTGCAACCCATGCCACCATCGAAGAAAGAAAACCGAGTGCGGCAAGTGACGCTTGCATAACCGCCGCCCTGCGGTAGCTCGGTGCAAAAACGGTTGCGGCAAGTTCAGTTCCGCACTCCATCCGTGCAGGGTGTTCAACAACGTTAATATAAACAGCGGCACCGGCAAACAAGCCGCATGCGACCAGCGCAACAAACTGAGCTACCGTCTGAAGCATCGTCATGACTTGACTCTTTCTCAGCGCCCAATGTTGAAGCTCACCGGACCGCCGTTTGCGGCGCGTCCGGTAGAGCGCCTTGTTCGGCCTAGGACCTCACGCTACCTCTAGGTACGGCCTTGGGTGAGTATAGATCAGCTCGTTGAAGCGTTCCAACAAAGAGGTACGGCTATGCGTGCATAGCTGGCCTTGCTCCTCATCATCGCCTGCGATCTCTTTTCCGATTCAAGCCTGTTCCCTTATACTAGCCAAGCGAACGTGCCGGCCGAGGTGGCGGAACAGGCAGACGCGCCAGACTCAAAATCTGGTGGGGGAAACCCCGTGTGGGTTCGATTCCCACTCTCGGCACCATTTGTGGGTTCCCGCAACGTCCAACGAAGTCCAAAAAGTTTAACGCAAGTCAGGAGCGCTAGTGTAGTGCTTCGTTGTTCTTGGAACTTAAACGGCGATTGGCACGAATGACCTTCTGCAGAATGTCATTGGCCTTGGCGGTCCAGACGAAGGGCTTGGGGTCGCGATTATGCACGGCGATAT
>JBOIDL010000110.1:0-12834 GCA_050740435.1 Gammaproteobacteria bacterium | reverse complement strand
TCCGGGATGATAGGGGGGCTTGCGGAAACGTGGGCTATGGTCGAGGCTATACGGGCACATACAGCGGAAACGCCGAAACAGACAAGCCTTTGCCTAAGGTTGCGCGCGTCGCATTTCTATCCCGACTCATGGCGGTGCCAAACAAGGCAAGGACGTACCTCAGACCCTAGACGATTTTCAGCCCATCAGCGAGGTGGCGCTTTCATACGTTGATGGCGGGCAGGAGGGCGACTCGTCCGCACGATCGGCGTCTGGCCAAGAATACAACGAGGCGCTCCTTGAACGCGCGCTCACTGCGCTCGGTTCGCAGCATAGGAATTTGTACGAGCAAGCGATCGATGAACTGGCCGCCTTACAAGATCCGCGGGCCGTCGAGGCCCTGGCGCAGGCGGTTTTGCCCGATGCCGGCCTCGACGCCGACACCCGAGAGCGGGCGGCAAGTGCGCTTTCTCAACAGGTAATCAACTCCCGATTTTCCGATCCCGTTTCGGTCGAGCCAATGCAACAACTGGCGAAAGACAGGAACGAAATCGTCCGCGGGATTGCAGTCAATACCTTGCAGGAAATGCAGAAGTACGAAAAAAGCCGTTTTTCAGGACACGTCAAGTTTTATTAGGTTGCTCTCACTTGCTCCCGTTCTATAATCCACATCACGCGGCCGAAGTTGGCCAACTGTGACCTGAATCGATGCATCAAGTCCCATGCCCTCGAGCATACTTGCATTTCGATAAGATCAAGTGTGAAAGATCGGTATGGAAAACAGACAGGTAACTAAGAGAAAAAAGGGGGCTTGACAAAGCTATGACAGGATGCGGTGACGAAGGAACCGCATCGTTCGCGATCGATGCGGTTCGCCCGGCTCACCGCATCCTACTGGCCCTCAATGCGGCAGCTCACCGTGAAAGATCTCCACGATGAGTGGTTACAGATCGGGGTCGTCCAACGCCTTGTTGCACAAGACCCGAACGTGGGCGATCGCGCTTGGCCGGCGCCCAGCCAACAGACGATGCCCGATCAGAGCGCGGAAGTTTTCCTTGATTCGGCGCCTGAGGAGGCAAACGTTCGCCAACGCCTACTGGCGATGACAGAGGATGAAGATCCCGGCGTGCGTGTCCAGGCGCTCACAGATCTCGCGAATGGCAGCAAACCCGAGGACGCAGACGTACAGTTCGTCCTCGACGCGGCGCTCACCGACAAAGACCCCGACGTGTGAGGAGCGGCGATTCGGCCGGCCGTCACCCTCGGTGGTGCGGAGGCGATGGGGCAGCTCCGACAGGCGTTGCAGGACCCGGATCCAGGCGTGCGGATACTAGCCGTGCACAACGTTGTTCCTGGGAAGGAGGGTAAAGCGCTGCTCGAGGAGGCGCTCTCGGACGTCCGATGAGACCGTTCGCCTTATGGCTGCGGAGCGGTTAAAGCAGTCATCCAACTAGTATCGCGACACAGAAGTTTCACAACATCAATAACATCGGCGTCATTCCGGCGAAAGCCGGAATCCAGGGTAGCGAAGAGCGCACTTGCGAATTCCTGGATACCGGCTTTCGCCGGTATGACGTGTCGAAATTGAAGTGTCTCAGTACTAGTGAGCGTCCGCTGAGAAATGTGCATTATTTACGTTGATCTCAGGTGCTCAGTTACTATAATCCCGCCTTCTACCAGGAGGATACCAGCACTATGGCGGTATCGTTGTGGACTGAACGCGCGATAGCGGGTCGCAAAGCCCCGTCGGGTTGAGTTCCGAGGAGCGTAGCGTCATGCCCTTGCATGTCCCTAGCTTAGCCAAGAAGCTGCAGTGCCTGTATCAACGCCACGAGAGCGTGAACACCCACGAGTCGCTGGCCGAGTATCTGCACATCGCGCCCAACAACATCTCGACTTGGATCAACGGCAATGAGGTCCGCGCCCGAGATCTGGTGCCCAGCCGGCATGTCAAACGTCTCACGGATTTATTTGAGCTCGATGTCGCATGCTTGGAATTGGAATCGTTAGTAGCGTTCAAGAGCTCGCTGGGCTCGAGATTAGGGCAGCGCAGTCCATGGCAAGAGCTCCTAACGCGAGCGATCGCCTCTGACGCGATTCACCTGATGCGCCGAGAAGAAAACCGAGAGCCGGTCCTTCCGTCACGCGGCCTGGTGGCCGACGACGAGTCACAGGCTAGCGAACAGTTTCAATTGGGTGAACGGCTGTATATTTCACTTACCTTGACGGACGAATGGAATGAAAACGCACAACGCGGCCATACCTATGCAGTGTTGTTGAGTGTGGACCGTGCTAAGACCACTTGTCTTTGCCCATCCTCATTGGCGCCAAACGCGCAGCTTCATTCTCCTACCCTGCTAGTTCCGCATAGGGCGCCGGAGAAAACCTTAAAAGTTTCCGGTCCGGCAGGTCCGCAAAGCGTACTGGCTTTGCTCACCGGCTCGCCGCTTACCGATGAATTATACGCAGCCCTCATGCAAGCGTGCGCAACCGATGTGCTCAACCGCTTGGCTGCCCATATCACCCAGACCAACGACACGCCGTGGCAACTGCTCAGAAAGGATTACGAAGTACTTTGATCGGAAGACGGATCGTAAAGACATGAACTGGTGATGATGCGGATGTGCATAGGCTAGATCCATCCGTTGGACGCGCAGAAGAGCTGCAGCGTCAAGCGGACTTTTTTCTCGCCCAAGGAGACTCGGCCCAGGCCGAGAATTTTTATCGCCGGGCGAGTGACTTAGTCCTCACGGCATATGGCCCGTCGCAGCCCCGCTATGCTGAAAGCCTAAGCAAGCTCGCGCTGGCGTATGCGGCCACCGGCCGTTACCCGGCGGCTATCAAGCTACATCAGCGGGCGATGGCGATCTGGCGCGCCGCGGTTGGGGAGGACGATCCCCAATACCTTGCGAGTGTCCGCAAGCTAGCCGGTGTCCATCGGGCCATGGGCAGTTTTGCCGAGGCCGAGAGACTCTACCTACAGGTCCTGGATATTCACGGAAAGTCATCCCACCAGGACCCGGCGGTTCTGGCTTCGGTCCTGACGGATCTGGCATGGCTATACGCTACGCAGAACCGGACGCGAGAGGCCTTGGCCGCCATCTCCGATGCGGAACATGCCCTTGATCGGATGCTCACTAAAATCGCTTCCCGGGGTACGGAGCGCGATAACATGATCTGCCTCGATTCGGTACGTCAGGGATACGATTCGTTTATGTCTTTAGTATTACGGTACTTTGGCGAGTCGCCCGATGCGGCCGGACTGCTCCTAGGAATCATCTTGCGACGCAAGGCCTTGGGCATCGAAATGTCCCTGGCCCGGCGGGCTGCGTCAATGTCCGATCATAAACCGTCCATTCAATCTCGGTTAAAAGCGCATCGGTTGCTCCGGCAGCGAATCGCGCGCACGAGCGTGCAAGGCTTATCGGAAAGTGAAACGCCGGAGATGCGGCATCGTGACCTGCAGAATCGGTGCGCGCAGCGTCGCGAGTTGGAAGCTGCGTTGGCACGCGAGCTTGCGGCAATCAGCCCGCTTGAGAAAACGCTAGAGGCAATCGATCTACACAAAGTCGCATCGGCCCTGCCCGCCGACAGCGCGCTGGTCGAGTTCGTGAAATTCCGGAAATGCGACTTCGCATCCACGCAGTTACCGGCACAAAATCGGTCCCGCGAGTATCACTACGCGGCCTTGATTTTGCTGGATGGCATGCCCACAGCGGTGCGAGTGATAGCGCTCGGAGAGGCCCGCATCATCGATCGGCTGGTTGCGCAATTCCGTTCCTGCATCATGCGGGGCAGCAGCGCGCAGGAGCGCGGTTTGGTTTCCGAAGAAGAGCAGCCGGAAGGCGTTATGGAATCGCCTGGAATAGCTTTGCGGGCAGCGGTGTTCGATCCGCTCGGAGGCATCCTTGGTCATCGATCCCGGCTGCTACTCGCTCCGGATGGGGAGCTTACCCGCCTTCCTTTCGAGGCATTGCCGCTCGACGGTGCGAGCCGCTACCTCGTAGACGACTACCGGCTGAGTTACCTCGATACCGGGAGGGAGCTATTGCGCGCAGGTATGGCGTCCCAGCAGTTGTCTTCCGCGCCCGTGGTCGTGGCCGATCCGGACTTCGAGCTTGCTGGGAACGGTGCGGGTCATAAAAAACGATCACTGCTCGGATCGCTATTCCGTAAGTGGCGATCCCGCGATGTCCCGGGGCCCTCGCTATGCGCAGCGGTCGGCCGCGTACCGAACCGTCATTCACAAGACGCCCGGCAACCGAACTGGCATTTCGAGCGACTGCCGGGCACACGCATCGAGGGTGAGCTCGTCGCTGCGGCGCTTCGCGTACCGCTTTGGCAGGGCTCGGCCGCTTTGGAAAGACCTCTGAAGGAGCGGGTCTCTCCGCGTATACTTCACCTCGCGACCCACGGGTTTATCGTAAAGGATCACCGCAGGTATACGGAAACGGCCAACGAGAATGGTGAGGCCGAATCACGCTTTCTGTCTCCAGAGAATCCGTTATTGAATTACGGCCTTGCCTTAGCGGGGGCGAATCGGCGCTTCACACCCGAAAGCTTACCCGAGGACGCCGAAGATGGCGTGTTAACGGCGGAAGATATCGCGGGTCTTGATCTCAGGGGTACCGAGCTCGTGGTGTTGTCGGCCTGTGAAACAGGATTGGGCGAAGTTGCCGTCGGGGAAGGCGTAATGGGCTTGCGCAGGGCCTTCATTTTGGCGGGCGCGAAATCGCTTATTATGAGTCTTTGGAAGGTCGCGGATCTGCCGACTGCGGTTTTTATGTCGCGCTTTTACGAGTACCTGATCGATAAACACGTGTCTCGCGCGGAAGCACTGCAGCGGGCGCGATACGATATGCGGCGACTCACCGCGGGTGATTTGCGCAAGGGCTGGTTGAATACGGAGGCCGTCAAGCGCCTCAGCGTCTCCGACAGCCGGTTTCGTGGCGCCATCGAGCGGTATCTTGCGCAACCGGACTCCTACCATCCCTTTGCACATCCCTATTATTGGGGCGCGTTTGTCCTGCTAGGCGCAACCGACAGCCTCTAAGCGAAGCTTGTGGCAACAGTATCGGAACCTCGAAAAAGATGACCGGCACCCGATTTGATCTCGAAGTACAGCCCGTGATCCCCAAGGCCCTCGCTAGGCTGGAAGAACTGGCCAATGATCTAGTCTATAGCTGGAACCGCCCGATCCGCACGCTGTTCGCGCATCTGGACCGCGATCTTTGGCATGCCTGTGGCCATAACCTGAAGGTATTCTTGCGCCGGGTAGCGCAGGATAAACTCGAAGCGGCGGCCAAAAATCTCGTCTACCTGCAGGATTATCGCAGTGTGCTTTCCGATTATGACACCTATCTGGCGAAGGAGGTCAACCCGGAAGTCAGGACATTGATCGATCCGGACCGCGATCTGATCGCGTACTTCTGTGCCGAGTTCGGGCTTCACGAGAGCCTGCCGATCTATTCGGGAGGGCTCGGGATCCTCGCCGGGGATCACTGCAAGGCGGCGAGCGATCTCGGCTTGCCCTTTGTCGCCGTCGGTCTTCTTTATCGCGTGGGATCCTTTGAGCAAACGCTTGACGGGGCCGGTAATCAGCAGTTAAAGCCATCGCGCCTCGAGTTCAACGATCTGCCGATAAGCCCAGTGCTCGATGCGCGCCAGTCTCCGCTTAGCGTCGCAGTGGAGCTTCCCGGCCGCGAGGTCGTCATCCAACTCTGGCAGGCCCGTGTGGGCCATATCCGGCTTCTTCTTCTCGATACCGACGTCAGCGCCAACAGCGGCGAAGATCGTCACATCACCCACCAGCTTTATGGCGGCGACAAGCACACGCGCATTCAACAGGAGATGGTCCTCGGCATCGGAGGCGCGCGGGTGCTGCGCGCGCTCGGGATCGCGCCGACGGTCTGGCATATCAACGAAGGGCACGCCGCGTTCTTGGTCCTGGAAAGATGCCGTACACTGGTGGAAAGCGGAATCGGTTTCAGGGCCGCCCTCGAACAGGTCGCCGCGGGGACCGTATTTACTACGCACACGCCGGTCCCGGCCGGTCACGACATCTTCGACGCAAGCATGGTCGGGCACTATTTCAAAGGCTTCCCGGAGCGGCTGGGGCTCTGCGAAGAGGAGTTCCTAAGGCTCGGGATCAGCGCCGATCACGGGGGCGAATTTAATCAAACCGCGCTCGCGTTCCGCGGTTCGCGTTTTCACAACGGCGTGAGCCGCACGCACGCCGAGACGGCCGCGCGGATGGAGGCCGCTATCTGGCCCGAGATCCCCGCGCATGAAAACCCCATCGAGTGCATCGCCAACGGCGTGCATGTACAAACCTTTCTGGCCGCGGCCTGGGTGCATCTATTCGATTTGCGCTTCGGAATTCAATGGCGCAATGAGCTGCTCAACGAAGCGTTCTGGGAGCGCATCGACGATCTTCCCAATTCCGCCTTCTGGAGCACGCGCCAGCTCTTAAAATCGGACCTGATGAAGGAACTCCGTGAGCGCGCCGGCGCGCAGTTTAGAAGGAACGGTTATAGTCAATCGTTAATAAATCGACTTACCCGCCATCTCGGACCCGACGACGATATCCTCATCATCGGCTGTGCGCGCCGTTTTGCCACCTACAAGCGCGCGACCTTGGTGTTTTCCGATCCGGCGCGGCTCGCTCGCCTGATGAACAACCCGGATCGGCCTTTTTTGATCATATTTTCAGGCAAGGCCCATCCGCATGACGAGCCCGGTCAGGACTTGATCCGCGCGGTGCACGAGTTATCGAGGCAACCGCAGTTCGAGGGCAAGGTATTGCTGATCGAGGGCTATGATCTGGCGCTCGCGCGCCGCTTGGTTACGGGCGTCGATGTCTGGCTCAATACCCCGCGCTACCCGTTAGAGGCGAGCGGTACCTCCGGCATGAAGGCCGGCATCAATGGCGTGCCGCATCTCAGCATTCTGGATGGCTGGTGGCCGGAGGGTTATGACGGGCGGAACGGTTGGAGTATTTCGCCCCAAGGCGCCTCGGCGCCCGCCGAGCCCCATGCCCACGCGGAGGCGCAGGAGCTCCTGGATATCCTCGAATATGAAGTCATTCCGCTCTACTACGATCGCAACCGGCAAGGCTACTCGCCAGGCTGGCTCAACAAGGTCAAGGCGTCGATGAAATCCCTGATCCCCCGCTATGGTTCGGAACGGATGGTCATGGACTATGTGAGAAAGTTCTACAGCCGGGCGGCGTTGCAACAGGAACGGCTCGCCGCCGATAACTTCGCCGCGGCGATTGAACTGGCGCAATGGAAGCAACGGATCGGCGAGTGCTGGCCCAAGGTGCGGTTGCGGCTCCTCGACCAACCGAAACCGCGCGTCCGGACCGGAGAGCAACTCACGTTCTGCGCCGCTGTCCATTTAGGGGGCCTTGCGGTCGAGGATGTGGTGATGGAATGTCTCGTCGGAAGCGAGCGCGACAACCGATATGTCGCGCTAGAAACGCACCGCTTCACCGCGAAAGACACGAACTCCGAGGGCGAAACACGATTCGAGCTCGAATTGACTCCCGGCTTTTCCGGTCTGCAAACCTACAAGCTGCGCCTGTACCCCTACCACCGGCTCTTGACCCATCGCTTCGAGACAGGCTTGATGAAGTGGATTTGACGCAACCGTCCGCTCCCGCATAGCGGATTTGGTCCGAACGCTGTCGCGCTTTGATCCGAGCGCGGCACGGTGAGTCACTGTCAATCAGGTTGCTGAACGCGTCGGACCACGGGCTTCCCGCAGGGCTGCGGCGAATGTCTGAAAGCGCGGATCGCTTGCCCAGTCTTCCAGGTCTAGAGAGAGTTTGCGCCGCCAGTTGGGATGCTCGTTTATCGTCCCGGGCAGGTTGGCCTGCTCGGGCTGACACAAGATGTCCTCGGGCTGAGCGATCATGACCACGGCAGGCGTACGCGCCAGGTAGATGTGTACGGCACAGGCAAGTTCCGGCGTCATCGTCGGCGGTTGCACGCTGCACTCGACGGGTAGCAGCCCTTCTTGATCGAGGGCCGCGAGCAGCCGTGCCCGGTCCTCGGCGCGCGCCGTCACTTGTTCTTCCTCTAGTTCATCGGAAGGGAACAAGCCAAGCTCTTTGCGAAGCTCCAAATCTCTTCCGCGCCAGTAGCCGCTCAAGCTTGGTAGATCATGGGTATTCACGGCCACGGCGGCCTGACGCGGATACTCGGCGGGCGGCTTGAAGCCGCCATCGGGCGATTTTTCAAAGTAAAGCACGCGGTAAGCGAGGATGCCCGCGGGCTGCAATGCCGCTCGCACCTCATCGGGCACGGTACCGAGGTCTTCGCCGATCACCAGACAGCGGTGGCGCTGGCTTTCCAAGGCCAAAATCCCGAGCGACTCCTCGAAGGGGTAGTGGACATAAGCGCCGTCCTCTGGTGTACCGCCCGCCGGGATCCAGAACAAGCGCTGCAGGCCCATGACATGGTCGAGACGCAGCGCCCCCGCGTGGCGTATGTTCGCGCGCAAGGCGGCCGCGAACGGCGCATGGGCGGTCGCGTGCAGCCGCCCTGGAATGAGTGGCGCGAGCCCCCAATCTTGTCCCTTGAGGTTGAAATCGTCCGCAGGTGCGCCGATGCCGGCTTCCAATGCGTACAAGCGCTGATCGGCCCAGGTCTCCGCGCCGCCGCGCTCGACGCCGAGGGCCAGGTCTTGGTAAATCCCGATCGCCAAGCCGCGTTCGCAGGCGTGCCGGGAGGCTATCGCGAGCTGCACGTCTGCCTGCCACTGCAGGTATTCAAAGAACTCGACGCGGACCTGGTTTCGGTCGGCAAACGCTAATACGGCCCCGGAATTCGGATCGCGGTAAGCCGCCGGCCAGACGGGCCAGCCCCAGATCCCTCGGTCTTGACGATTAAACGATTCCTGTAAGGCGTCGAAAAGGGCGTGCGTCCGCAACGCCTGACCCCGCTCGGCCTGATACGTTCGGAAAGCGGTTTCGCGTTGACCACCCGCGTCGCGATGATACTCACGAAAATGGCGATAGAGCCGATCGAGAACTTCCATCTTGGCTGCGGCGACACCCTGATATTCGACCAGCTCTGCCGCGCGCGATGCGCGCAGTTGCGCTTGAAACCGCGGCGCGCTGACACACGCTTGCGCGGCCTCGCATTCCAAAAAATCGGGCACGGCTTCAATATCCAGATAAAAGATATTGAGAAATGATCGGCTCGAGGGACTGTACGGGCTGGCACGCGTGGGAGCGTGTGGGAAGAGGGCATGCAAGGGATTGAGACCGATGATACCCGCGCCAAAGCCATCCACAAGGTCGATGACGCGATCGAGATCGGTGAAGTCCCCGATCCCCCAATTCCGCTCCGAACGCACGCCATAAAGCTGAAGCGCCAAACCCCAAACGCGTTTACCACCCCCAAGTGCGGCCGGTTGATAGCAGCGCTCGGGCGCAATGATGAGGGCCATGCCGGCGGCGGTTCGATGGCCCTCGATCTCGACGCGGTGATAGCCGGGAACCAATCTCGCTGATAGGTGCAGGACCAAGCGGATAAAGCTCACGCCAGCGACTTCCTGGCGCTCGATCACATCCAATGTACCGGGGAAGAAACTACCGTGCAGGCGCTCGCCATTCTCAGCCGTCAACACCCAGCACATCGGCTTGTCTATCTGAGGGCTAGGAACGGTGATAACAACTTCGATCGGTGCTTGGGTCTCCCACACTACCCGGACCGGCGGTAGCAGTCGATTCCATGCTTCCATCTCATGAGCTTCGAGCGCCTCGCGTAGGTCCGCATCACTGCCCGCGGCCACGCCCATCGAGAGCAACAGCGCCCGCTTCGTCTCCGGCGAGGCAGTGTGCCGCCTTCCCCGGGTGTCGCTGTATTCGTGAGCGATCCCGAAGTGCTGACAGGCCTGGTCGAGTGGCGTGCGGTCACTCATGTGGCCGAACCGTGTGTGATCCTTGCGGTCATAATCTCTGTAGTTAGGCTGTCGCCGAGCTCCGCCTCTACCGTCCTAACTCTAGTTGGCATAGGGTCTCACACCGTGGTATCATTGAGCCGGATCTAAGGGTGTCGCGGGGCCATTCGGTGCTTCCCCTTGTGGAAAGAACAGCAGCGTATTGTCACATCTTACCTGAAATACTCACCCGATAGCGGGCGCGTGATCCGCCCTGCGATGGGCGGCTGTGCCAACACTGGACCGCCGAGGGATCATTTATCAATGTATCCACTTTTTTGCGCATGTATGGAGCCAAATAGCAATGCCCACGAGAATCTATTTTAGAAATCTGTCGCCCCAGGACGAGGAAATCCGATTAGGTCAGCATGGTTAGCTGGCGACCGATTGCGCTTACCATCGTTTCGCAGAGCGATCGTGATCCTGTGATGTTCGGCGACCGGGTATGAGTACCGCAATGCCGGAAACAAGCGTTGCGTTCTCTCCTAACAGTGAGTTTCGGCAAACCTGCGGCTTTTGCGGCTGTGTGTTCCGGGTCGAGGTTGAAAGAGCACGGTCGCATAAGGACGTCCAGGAGTATCGCTGCCCGGAATGTCACGACCATGTATGTCTAGCTAAAACGTCGACTCCACCTCGAGTAACTTTGATCTCAAACCGGACCGACGGCGCTTCGCGGGGTCTGAGCCTGAAGTATCCCTAGATTTGCCGGCTCGGCACTCGCTCCACTGCGACACCGACCCTATTCTTGACTATTTGTTCCATAACGGCTAGGCTTACTTCCATCAGACATTGGTTCGCGCTCAAGTAGTGTGGTTCATTCTAGAACGAACAGTCATTTATTACAGAACTGCTTGCCGTTACGTACAGTAATAGCGAAGAGCATGTTAGTGCCTCTGCTTCTCGCTTCGGGACTCGCTCTGATGGGGTGTACGGAGCGTGGGAAGATCGACCTTGGCGTGTACGCGTATCCTCGGGGTAGCGCGGCTGTCGCTTGCAAGCCCCACTCGAGGATCGGCCTCGCGGGGGTCATCGACAGCGAACGTACCCCAAAGGGCATTCGTTTCAACGTGAGAACCCCCGAGAACTATCGACCAAACGTCGCCCATCCCTTACTCGTCGTTTTTTCTCCAGCGGGTCTCTCCGCCGCGGCTAGCGAACGTACTACGGGGTTAACAAAAATCGCCACGGGTAAAGGATTTCTGATCACCTATGCAGATCACGTCCGAACCTCTATTTCCGCGATCGAGGATCTGAGTGCAATTCCGAGTCTCGCCGCAAAAAAATGGTGCATCGATACGACACGCGTCTACTTAACCGGGCACTCGGATGGTGGAACCGTTGCGTTGGCTATGGCGGTACTCGATCGAACGAAACATATTCCCGCGGCGATCGCAGCGAGTGCCGCGGGCTTCACCAAGGCAGACCTCGCCGGTTTCGCCTGCCCAAAACCGCTCCCGGTAATGATCATGCACAGCGAAAACGATAGGCTATTTCCGGGGTACGGGAAGGACGCGGCAAGTTGGTGGGCCGCATGTAACCAGTGCGAGCTAAGTGCTCGCAAGCCACTGCCCAATGGTTGCGAAACCTACCCGAAGTGTGCTCATGGCGTGGCCACCCGATACTGCGAGGGAACTGAGCCCCATGCGCGTTGGCCAGACTTGAACCAGTCGATCATCGACTTCTTCATCGACGCGGGCCGGCCCCGACATGATGCCGCCCGAGAACCGGCCGTAGAATGAGAACCGTGCCGCGCGGTCTTCTTCATCTCGGTGTCGCGGCCGTTCTCCTATGGTTGCTGTGGCCCGAGCGTTTCACGGTGAACATGCCTAGCGCAATCGGTAAGTGGTTCCGGAGCACGCCGACGACCGACTCGCTTCGAAATCGAATTCGCTTGCCGGATGGCTTTTCTATTGCCCTTTACGCGAGCGGACTGACCGATGCGCGCATGCTGCGGTTCACCGGGGCCGGTGATCTGCTCGTGAGCCTGCCTCGCTCAGGACGCATCGTCCTACTTGAGCGCGATAGCGATGCCGATGGCTGGCCGGACGGCCGTCAAGATTTGCTCACGGGGCTCAATCGGCCTCATGGTCTAGACCTCTATGAAGGCTGGCTATACGTCGCCGAGACCGGCGCGCTGGGGCGCGTCCGATTCGACGAGAAGGCCCGCAAGCTGAGCGGCAGTTTCGAGCGCCTGGCGGTGCTTCCCGCCGGCGGCCAACACTGGACACGCAGCGTGCGCCTGGGTCCGGATGGGTGGGTGTACGTGTCGGTGGGGTCGAGCTGCAATGCTTGTAGGGAAGAAGATCCCCGGCGCGCCGCCTTGCTTCGCTTTCGACCCGATGGAACGGCGAGGCAGATCTATGCCACCGGCCTTCGTAATACCGTGGGCTTTGATTGGCGTCCGGTACCAAATGAACTGTACGGCGCCGACAACGGGCGCGATTTCCTGGGCGATGACTTTCCTCCCTGTGAGCTTAATCGCATCGAGCACGGCAAGTTCTACGGCTGGCCTTATGCCAACGGCGATAAGGCGCCCGATCCCGACCTCGGCGCCGAAAACCAAGATGAGGTGCGCGAGAGCGTTCCTCCCGTCCACAACTTCGGCGCCCACACCGCGCCCTTAGGCTTTTCGTTCATTCACGGCAACGGTCTGCCGCCGGGCTACCAGGGTGCCGCGCTGGCCGCCCTTCATGGATCCTGGAATCGTACCGAGAAAGCCGGGTACGAGGTGGTGTCGCTGCATTTTGATGCTACCGGGAAGATCACCGAGCGCCAATTCGCGACAGGCTTCGAGCAAGATGAAGAGGTCATCGGTCGCCCCGTGGATGTCGCCGAGGGGCCCGACGGGGCTATCTACATCTCCGACGATTACGGCGGGAACATCTACCGCGTGAGCTATCGCAAGAC
>JBOIDL010000109.1:0-12857 GCA_050740435.1 Gammaproteobacteria bacterium | reverse complement strand
GCCCATTGACTGGAGGGCTGGAATTCACCCACGGTGAGATCCAGCGAAAAGCTCAAAACTCACAGAAACCCAATGCCCTAGCCATTTTCTATCGCTAAGCGCCAATATTTATGCAACTGGAAGGTTGAGAAGGCGCCGGGGATAGATGGAGTGAGGAAGAGGGTGTGGAAATCCGGTTAGCAGACCTCTCGGAGCGTCTGCGGCGACTCGGCTATCGGCCTAAGCCGGTTCGACGGGCTTGTGGAATGCGAGTAGACTTATTCCTCGTTCAACGCAAATTTGTTCGCTGCAACAACGGCATAGCGCCCCAACGCTATGGATCGAATAAAACGTGGGTTAAATATGTTTGGGGGGAGCGACTATGGATATATTCATTGCTCTTGGTATTTTCGGCGCGCTGCTTTTTTGGGTGTTCATCATTACCAAAAAACCGGCCGACCCAACGTTCTTCCAAAACCAAACTAAAGGCGCACGGAGTAGCGGCGCCCCGGTACCGGAGCACCGCGCGGCCAATCAACACCAACCCAAATCGAAGACTGCACCGATGAAGCTTGGAGGTGATGTGGCCGGGCCCACCGGCCATGCCGCCGGTCGCGGCCGGCCCATGCCCGAGGTGCTAGCCGAGATCCGGAAAGCTAATGCGGCGGCGATGAGCCCCTTCGGCTTACCCGCGCGGGGACTGGCGCCGCAGCCCGCCGGGAAGGCGGCCCCGACCGAGCCGGATCGCAAGAGCACGCCGCGGCAGAAGCGGCGCACGCCCTCGCCGATACAACGCGAGTTTTATCACTACTTCAATCTCAAAGCCCCGAATGGATTGAGCTTTGAGGAGGCATTAAGCGTCATTAGCGATTTCAAGGATCGCTTGTCCAAAGACGATCCGCGTAAGCTCGATGAGTGGGACACGTACGTAAAGCTGTATAGCGAGATCAATAAAGCGGGTGTTCGCAAGACCTACCGGATCAAAAAGGTCAGCTTTTCAGCCTATCGCGCCGCGATCAAGCAACTGAAAGAGGAAGGCCAGGTATGGACGGGTGTAAAGGACGGTCGCGATCTCGTAGTGAAAAGAATTATCGCGATGGCGCCACGGCTCAAGACGGAGGCCGCCTAGCCGGCCGCCGCCCCGCCACGGCGGGCCAATCGCATGGTTAATTTTTTGAGGAGCCAAGAAAATGTCATCTGCAAAACCAGTCGAATCAAATACTCCGCGCAGGTATCAACTGCTCATCGACGGCAAATGGGTTGATGCGGCGTCGGGGAAGACTTTCACATCGCCGAATCCTTCGACCGGAGAAGTATTCGCCGAAGTCGCAGCGGCGGACAAAGCAGACATCGACAAGGCCGTAAGCGCGGCCCGTCGAGCTTTCGAAGGCAAATGGTCACGGATGAGCCCGCGCGATCGCGGCCGTCTGCTTTACAAGCTCTCGCAAATGATCGAAGAACGTTCGGCCGAGCTTGCGGAACTTGAAACTGCCGACAACGGCAAACCGATCCGCGAAGCTGTCTCCTTCGACTTGCCTCAAGTCGTCGAGAACTTTGAATACTTCGCGGGCTTTGCGACAAAGATCGAAGGTGAAACTATCCCGGTGCCGGGCCAAATGTTCAACTACACTCTGCGCGAACCGGTCGGCGTCTGTGGTCAGATCATTCCATGGAATTTTCCTCTGTTGATGGCCGCCTGGAAACTCGCGCCCGCGCTTGCCGCCGGCAACACCGTGGTCTTAAAACCCGCCGAGCAAACTCCGGTCACCGCTATGGAGCTCGGAAAGATAATTCAGGAAGCGGGATTTCCTGATGGAGTCATCAACATCGTCCCAGGCTACGGCGAGACGGCAGGCGCGGCGCTCGCTGCACACCCGGGCATCGACAAAGTAGCGTTCACCGGCTCAACCGAAGTCGGAAAACTGATTGCTAAATCTGCCGCCGACAACCTCACCAAAGTTTCACTTGAGCTTGGCGGCAAGGCGCCCAACATCGTTTTCGCGGACGCCGATCTTGAGCAAGCGGTTAACGGCGCGATGATGGGGATCTTCTTCAATCAGGGCCAGGTTTGCTGCGCGGGCTCGCGGCTCTTCGTTGAAGAGAGAATCAAAGACGAATTCCTCGATCGCTTCAAAGCAAAAGCGGAGACCGTAAGCGTAGGTGATCCGGCGCTCAAGACAACTCAGATGGGCCCGCAAGTTTCAAAGGAACAACTCGATCGGATTCAGAGTTACGTCGGCATCGCTCGTGAAGAAGGCGCCAGTGTCGTTACAGGTGGCGAGACGCCAAAGCTCGAAGGGGGCTTTCAGCGTGGCTATTTCTTCCAGCCAACGATTTTCTCGGACGTCAGCAACACCATGCGCGTTGCCCAGGAGGAGATATTCGGCCCCGTGACCAGTGTCATCACATTCAAAGACGAAGACGATTTGATCAAACAGGCCAACCAAACAATCTATGGCCTCTCCGCGGGGATCTGGACACGCGATGTGGTACGCGCATATCGCTTCGCAAAGGCGATCAAGGCAGGCGTCATCTGGATAAACACCTTCAACATGTTCAATGCCGCATCCCCCTTCGGCGGCTACAAACAATCAGGCTACGGCCGCGAGATGGGCAAGCACGCGCTCGACCTTTACACTCAGATCAAGAGCGTGTGGGTCGATCTTTCTGGCAAACCGATAGGCTGGTTCGGCAAGTAGAAATTATTTTGGGTCAAGATCGATTAGAACGACGAGGTTATTGTGTTTTGTCAAATAGTTGTGGCGGATGAGCTATGGAAAGAGGGGGCGTTCCGTAGCATGTATGGGTTACGAGTCAGCATACATACCCTAAGAGGAGGCCCCCATGGCAAGAGCATACACTGTCATTCGAGGTTTGGAAGAGTTCAGTGCGGCACGCGAGCAGTTCAACTTGCTAATGAGCCGACTTCAATCTGAGGAGATGAGCCGAAGGGAACACGGCGAGGTGGAAGCGACGATTGCGCAGGATGGGAATGAACTCCTCAGGCGTTTGTTGCAAGGGCATTTGGATCTGCGCGCGAAGAGCGAGGAGCGACCCCTGGAAGGGGCGGGGCTGATGGGGTGCTACGCCGTCACTGCCGCAAAGGTGGACATGGATCTTTTTGGTGAGGCCCCGGATTGGGTGGTGGAGGTCCTTTCCCCCGCCACGGCGGGGCATGACCAGGCGAAGAAGCGTCGTGTCTACGAGCGTCACGGGATAAAGGAAGATTATTGGCTGGTCCACCCCACTGACCCCCGGCGAGGAATACGGTAAGCCGGATGTGCAGGAACTCTTGGGCGAAACGCCGGTGGGTGTGCTCCCTGGAGTAGTGATTGCCTGGGACGTCCTCGCCGCCCGGCTGCAGCGGCTGCTAGCTGTAGATCGCGCCCTGGTTCCGGTTTACCATGACGCACATGGCACACCGACTCCCTTTTGGAGAGCTATTCAGTCAGGTCGAGCGCTTCTTACCGCGCGGCGTGGCGCCCTTGGGCGCGGACGTAAAGAGAAATCTGCGCGCGCTGGTAGGCGCGGCCCTGACGCGCATGGATCTCGTCTCGCGCGAGGAGTTCGATGTCCAATCCGCGCTTCTGGTGCGAACCCGCACCCGGCTCGCTGACTTGGAAAAGCAAGTAACGGCCCTGGAGGCGCAGTTAAACCACCGTCAACCGCCTCCGGCTCCGTGAATCAACTCAAGGAGAGAGGTACTCAGGCCGAGTTTTAGATAGACCGCTCGGCTCGGGCCGCGCAGCTAAGGACAGCATGTCGATCGCCAAAGTATTCAGTCGCGCTCAAATCGGCGTCAATGCGCCGCTCGTAACCATCGAGGTGCATCTGTCGAGCGGCCTGCCGAGCATTTCCATCGTCGGCCTTCCCGAAACCGAGGTCAAAGAAAGCCGGGACCGCGTCCGCAGCGCGATTATCAATTCCCGCTTCGAGTTCCCGATCCGGCGGATCACGATCAATCTCGCGCCCGCCGATCTTCCGAAAGAAGGCGGCCGCTTCGATCTGCCGATCGCGCTCGGCGTGCTCGCCGCCTCCCAACAGATCCCCGCGCCCGAGTTAGAAACTATCGAGTTTGTCGGCGAGCTCGCGTTAACCGGCGAGTTACGGGCGATCCGCGGCGTACTGCCCTGCGCCTTGCAGGCGCAACGAGCCGGGCATGATCTCGTGGTTCCTCACGATAACGCGAACGAAGCGGCCTTGGTCAACGGCTTGTCGGTGTTTCCGGCGCGGCACGTACTGGAGGTCTGCGCCCATATCAATCGCAGCCAGCCTCTCCTGCCCTACAGCCTGCAAGGGAACCCGAGCGAAGATTACAACGGCGTCGATTTTTCGGAGGTGCGTTCTCAACATCATGCAAAACGCGCCTTGGAGATCGCCGCCGCGGGCGGGCATAATCTATTGATGGTCGGGCCACCAGGGACCGGCAAGAGTATGCTCGCCCGGCGCCTGTCGAGCATTTTGCCGTCGATGACCGAAGCGGAGGCGCTCGAATCGGCGGCGGTGGCCTCGGTCAGCCATCACGGCTTTCAAGCGAGCGCGTGGCGGCAGCGGCCTTTTCGCGCGCCTCACCACACGGCCTCGGGCGTGGCGTTAGTGGGCGGCGGTAGCCACCCGCGGCCGGGCGAGATCTCCTTGGCCCATCACGGCGTGCTATTCCTGGACGAGCTGCCTGAATTCGACCGCCGCGTGCTGGAAGTCCTGCGCGAGCCGATCGAGGCGGGCATGATTACCGTATCGCGGGCCGCGCAACAAGCCGATTTCCCCGCCCGCTTTCAATTGATCGCGGCGATGAACCCCTGCCCGTGCGGTTATCTAGGTGACCGGGCCGGCCGCTGTCACTGTACATCAGAACAGGTCAAACGCTACCGCGCCAGGATTTCCGGCCCACTCTTGGACCGCATCGACATGACGATCGAGGTGCCGAACGTACCCCACGAGGTACTCCTCGACCACAGCAGTCACGCCGAGAGCAGCGCCAGCATCCGCGAGCGTGTGTGCGCCGCGCGCGCCCGCCAAGTCGAGCGCAGCGGCAAGCCCAATAGCCAGTTGACTAACAAAGAAATCGATCGTTATTGCCGGCTCACCGAGAGCGACACCCGCCTACTCGGGTCCGCCATCGACCGCCTGGGGTTTTCCGCGCGCTCCGCGCATCGCATCCTCAAGGTCGCTCGCACGATCGCGGACCTCGAAGCCGGAGATGATATACAAGCAACGCATTTGACCGAGGCGATCTCCTACCGACGGCTAGAGCGCCCCGCGCGTTGACCCGCTCCGGCGTCGCTTGACGGTTGTTATTGTGCGACCGGATATCAGTGAGCGCGACGTTGCATCTGCTCCTCATACATTCTGTCTAACTCGTTTTGAGTGTTATCCACTTCATTGCCGGCGTTCGTGCCCTCCCGCTCTTGATCCTCGCGCTGCTCACTGGATTTCCGTTCCACCGCTTGGCGGGTGTCTGGTGCTGTTCGACTCGCTTTCGGCTCGGTCGGTGCCTCTCGTTGTACTTCGAGCCTTACTTCCCGGTTTGTCGCGTCCGAGGAGTCTTTCTGGTCGATCTTTCTTGCGATCTTATGACCGAGGTTTTGCATATCCGTCCCGAGACCCTTTACCGTATTACAGGCTGAGAGGTTTACGGTGCAAAGCGTCACTGCAAACCATAGTGCCCCCCTACGTGCGTTCAACATACTCTGCGGACTCCTACCATTCGATTTCGTGCGATGTGGGTCGTAGAAAAGGCATTATATATGCCAGCGGCTGCGGTCGCGGCCGGCCGCATTGAGATTGAAAAACACGACGCATCTCGCCTTGCTGGTACCGAGCGTTCACGAAAATTCCGGCAGCGACGGTATGTCGTTTAGGGTGCCGTCAAAGCCGCAGCAGCCAGTATGTCCGTTCTGCATATGAGGTATCGTGCACGGATAATTCTTGGAACCCAAGTTTGGTAAAAAGAGCCCTCATGCCGGCGGCTATAATGTCGGTACGTCCAATGCGATAGGCGAATCCTCGCGCACGCAATCCACTAATTAACGAGGCGGACAGCTCATAGGCAATGTGCCGTCGTCGAAATCCAGGGTCCACACAGATAATATCTCCATAAAACACCCGCTTCCCTCCTTCGAACAAGTAATCAAGCCCTTTGGTACCCGAGATCCTGTAGAGCGTGAGGTCTCGAGGATCGCCGCTCTCTTGAAATACCTCATAGCCTAAGATGTAACCGACAAGCTTGCCGGAGAGTTTAGTCCTAGCGACAAAGGCCAAAGCATTACATCGCAGCAGATCGACGCCCAAACCGAAGTGGAGGCGTGGCTTTTCAGTTTCATCGTTCCAAGGTGGTTCTCGGAATGCCTGATAAGCGAGAGCTGCCATCTGCTCGACCAAAATCCCGGACTTATCGGCTCTCAACTCCTCTACCGAGATCGGCACAATCTCGACTCCTTCTGAATCCATCATTTGTTGGGGCGCTTAGTCACCCACTCAATCGGGCATTCAAACTTGTAGCAGTTGGCAAGCCCTGTCAAAGCATCGTCCGTGTATGCTAGGTCTGTAGTAAAGTAGTAGATAAGTGGGAAGTGGTGTGATTAGTCGTGCGAGGTCGATTATGCATAGCTTAATTGTTTTGATTCTATCTGTTGCACTGGTAGCGCCAGCGTTAGCTTGGGATGACGATGGATACTACGACGACGATGGGTTCATCATCACGGGAAAGCAGTACCTAGCTAGATCGGCGTTGCGAGCGCCAGCGAATTATATTTGGAGCACCCGCCGATGAAGTTCGACATGCCGCAAATCATAGCATTCATCGTATTGTGGATGGTGGTGGCGTTTATGATTTTTACGTTCTTCTAATCAATATTTGATGTCTCTGATTTGCGCTCGCTGGGGGCCTGTTCTATTTTACTCGTACCCCATGAGCGCAGAGAATCGTCCCAGCCTCTCAGCTGGGACGATTCTCGTCCACCAATATCGAACTGCAAGCAATCCAGGTTCAACGACGAGAAACGGGTTGTTTTCTGCCGCACATTGACTATATTATTCACTCCGAGTCTTTCCCACCAAAAGACGGGCGTATAAAGCAATGTTGATTTCGTAAGGAGGAATGTATGGGCGAGTGGGGTATGCTTATTCCAGTGGTAGTAGCCCTCATCGGTCTTTACGCGCTTCATTGGGCGAGACAAGAAGAAGTTGTTCAGCCCGAAGAGAGTGCTCAACACCGCCGGGCCGACCAGGGCGATGTTGTTGCCGGAGATGAGGCTGCGGCTACGGGCGATGAAATTGGGTCCGCCGCCGGCATCGAAGGTGGCGCAATTCCGTTAAAATCAGATAGAGCACCCGAAGAAGTTTCGTGATTCGCTAGGATTGCTCGTTTATTAAACCAGAGCCCGGCCTTGTGCCGGGCTTTTTTGTACCTCGGTTGGCGGACGATCCGCGCTACCTGCTAAGGACAGCCTAAGACTTCCATAACGGCCGGCCAGTGTTTAACCGCTGGCGTGGTATTCCCGGCCTCCCAATGTGCACCGTTCCTTCCGAAGGCGGCCCGCGCGTTGACCCGCGCCCCGCGGGGCGCACCGACACTAAAGTTCTCCGAACCTCCGCCGATTAAGCCTGCCACGACGGGGGGCACGGATGCTAGGGCGAGGGAGGCATCCGCTGCACATCTTCTTCTCAAGCCGCATTCCCACTTAAACGCCTCACGCGCGCCAGCATCCCGCATGGCGCGCGCGGGCTCCCTATTGGCTTGCAGACGAGGAGGGTGGCGATGATCAGTCTTCTAAAGGCGCGCTTGGCTCGCGCTCGCTTTGACACTTGTTTGGCTCCCTATCACTGGCTATGCGCAGGGCAACACCGGCAATGAGCCGAGGTCTTCCATCGCGATGCGGACTGCGATGGCCAGTTCGATGCGGGCGAGCCCGCGATCACCGCGGCCGATCTCATGGTCATGGGCGATGTGATCTGTATCCTGGTGAAGGAATTCGTACCGGCGGCCGCACCGCCGGCGCGCAGAACGTGGTGACCGTGACCGCGAGCTTCACCCGGCAAAGCCAGGGCCTTTGAGTGAGCCCCTCAAAAGGGGCGATAACACCGTGAGCCGCCCAAGGGGCCGATGATCGTTGGTTTGGGTATAGGAATTTTAAATGCCGCTTTTCGCGGCGAGAAGCGTAGTGCTGAATCTGTGGGGGTGTCAAGGTGTCGGCGCACAGCCCTACTTCTGACCGTCGGACCGTAAAAGTGGTCCGGCTGGGCGTAAGAGGCCGGAGCTATCGCGGCGCCGGTGAGACAGGCCGAGGGTGGACGGAAACGGTTCTACCTTGGGGTTGAATCCCTCTACCACGCCGCTAGAGAGCTGGCCTTTAGCACGGAACCAGGTCAGCAAATGCTCCCCATGACCCCCAGCATGCGGGCGATGGACCGCCTGTCAGCGTCGCAACAGAATTCGCAGCAGGCGTCTGACCTCGAATACCGCCTGGAGCGGACGGCTCCAGACGCCGCGCCGGAACTTGCGCCAGACCTCGATCACCACTCCGCCCCGGCGCCGCCAATGCGACTTGCGCGCACGGTTGGCAGTCTGCTTTTCGCGGTTCCAGAAGAAGTCACGCCGGTTCGCGGTCCGTTTGGGGGGCACTTCGAAGGCGAGGATGTAGGCATAGCGGAGAGCGTCCGAACCGTTGGGTCCGGTGTAGTGCAAGGCCCTGCCGTGGTGAATGGTCGCGCCACCCGCTGACACCGGGCAAGCGACTGCCGTTGTCACATCGAACCCGCCAGTGCACTCGATGGCGTGCACCTTGGGGTCGTTGTTAAAGGAACGGTGAGGCAACACGCCGAGCCGGTGCGACCCCGAAATGTACTGCATGCAGCCGTTGTCCAGCGTCACCTCGCTCAACGCCATCCAGACGCTCAGCTGTTCATACTCGAAATTGGGATCGGCGCGATACGCCTCGTCCTGGTGCCATGGCGTGGCGCCTCCTTGCCGCGCCGGCTTGAGGATGACATGTTCGAATGAGGGCACGGCCTCGGGGCCGAGCAACTGTTGGGCAACAGCCAGGGCGTTGAAACGAAACACCAGCTGCCGCAATTCAGGCTCGTAATCGATCGGATTGATCAGCGTGGGCAGCGTCGCGTCCACACCATCTTCGTCGTACCCCAAAATGTCGTATTGCGCGCCCTCGCTGCGCCCGACCTGGGCAGCAAACATACGGTCGAATATGCCCGTCAGCTTGGCGACTTCGGCCGCGTCCGACATCCGCGGCACAACGACCCACCCGTGTCGGTGAAACGCATCGACCTGTTCGGGATCGAGGATCACGGCCCTAGACCCGGACTCGTTTCGAGGTGACTGCGTGACCGGCCCACTCTCGATTCCTTGTTGAGTCAAGTTTTGTGATCGTCCTAAGCGGCGTGTCGGATCAGCGAGTTGCGCGCTTGCTATGTGCTTGCATCATCGGCCGGGCCAGGCGCACACGCTTTGCCACGCACGCGTCAGTTGACTAACCGCCATTTGCCATCGGTATTGCGGCAGGCCGCACGATAAACCTCGCGGAACTTGCCTTTCTGCACCACGGTCGTGAGGAACTCCCGACAGGCACGGCCGTCCTTGCGGTAATTGCGCACCGGCGTGAGTTTGTAGCGGTTTGCGGCGCTGTTCCATGCTACCTGCTCCTTTTCGCCGGCGCCTTCAAGAAATTGCTGCATACAATCTTCGTCAGCGGCCGCCGCCGCCCCATCGACTCGGCTCCCCAGCATCGCGCCCAGCAGGGTACCCGTGGCAACCATCGCCGCGTTGCCCGTGCCTGCCTGCGATGCCAAGACCCCGCCGAGGGCCGCACCGCTTTCTCGTCCTGAAAACCTCGGCGTGCACTCGCCCTTTACGAATACGGGCCGCTCGTTTCTCCAGACCGTACGATCGGGCACGGGCCTAGAATAGTGGCCAGCGTCCTTATCGTAATACCGCGAATAGCGGTCGTAACGCCGGTGGTGCCGGTAATCGTCGGAGGAATCGTCGTCCTCGTTATACCTGGAATGTTTGTAAGCGCGATCACGGTGGTGCTTTTCCTTCTTGTGATGATGTTTATCATGATGTTTCCCCTCGTGCTTACTGCGGTAACCGTGCGCCGGCGCCCAATCCGGCGGACCGGCGAGGGCAGCGCCTGGGAGCAGGACCACGCTTCCGAGAAAGAGCACCGCAAAGCGGAGCGTACTGAATATCTTTTCCATGGAATGGCTCCTAAAAAGTTACTCGCGGGGAATCGGCGGGGCGGCGAATCTGTCCCGACACCGGCGCTGAAAACCCGTCGAGAAAGCTGAAAACGATTGCTGATTAAAGCGAGCTCGGCGCCAAGCCGGGCTCGGGTTCATGATGTTCGTACCCATCCTGGTCTTCATGCAAAATCTTCATAAATAAACGTGATAAGTTTCCCCTCCGCGCATAGATAACGGCCGATACCGACCCAGATTGAACCCGCGGCTGGGAAGGAAACGGCGATCAACAGGCCTCGAGGCCGCCGTTCCCACCCTTGCGCTCGCAGCAGTAATCCGGTCAAATGCGCGCTATGACCAACCCCGCCCACAGCATCAAGGTGCGCGTGCATTCCACGTATGTGGAAGAGCAATCCTCGCCCGAGAATGAGCAATACGTGTTTGCGTATACCATCACCATAGAGAACATCGGCACCATACCAGCGAAGCTCTTGACTAGGCATTGGATCATTACCGACTCCAACGGCAAGATCCGGGAGGTTCGGGGCGACGGGGTAGTGGGCGAACAGCCCTATCTGCGGCCTGGCGAAGCCTTTCGCTATACGAGCGCCGCGATGATCGAGACCCCGGTCGGTAGCATGCACGGCAGTTACCAGATGATTGCCGACGACGGCGTCGCATTCGACGCGCCGATCGTGGCTTTCGGGTTATCGATCCCGAATCTTCTGCACTGAGGGGCGTGCAGGCGCCTTTGCGCCCTTCCCCGCATGGCCGTTTACGCCATCGGTGACATTCAAGGCTGCTATGCGGCGCTCCTCGCCTTGCTCGAAAAGGTGCGGTTCGATGCGGATCGGGATCACTTATGGTTCACTGGCGATCTCGTCAACCGCGGTCCCGATTCGCTCTCGGTACTGCGATTCGTCAAAGCACTCGGCCGGCAGGCGGTTACTGTGTTGGGGAATCACGATCTCCATCTCTTAGCGGTAGCGCACGGAATCCGCGTACCCCGGCAATCCGATACGTTACAAGCGGTGCTCGACGCCTCGGACCGTGACGTGCTTATTGACTGGCTGCGCGGGCGGCCACTGTTACACGACGATCCGGCGCACCGGCTGACGCTTATTCACGCGGGACTGCCGCCCCAATGGGGCATCGCACTGGCGCGCCGCTGCGCCGCCGAGGTTGAAGCGGTGCTGCGCGGCGATGACTATGTCTACTTTCTCCGGCACATGTACGGTAATACGCCGGAGCGGTGGTCACCTAATCTGGAAGGCTGGGACAGATTGCGATTCATCACCAATTGCTTCACGCGCTTACGTTTTTGCGATGCGGCAGGCCGGCTCGCTTTGGAGGAAAAGGGTCCCCCCGGCACGCAAGCGGCCGGTTACCGGCCTTGGTTCGAGGCCCCGCGGTGGCGCGCTCGCGGGACGTCGATCGTTTTCGGCCACTGGTCTACGCTCAGGCTCACCGGTGTTGAAATGGAGCGCTACCGCGTTTATCCCCTCGACACCGGTTGCTGTTGGGGCGGTGAGCTTACGGCGATGCGGATCGAGGATCGGCGCTTTTTCAAGGTCAAGGCGTAACGCGCTGTACCGTCCCTCCGGGCCCGCTTAGCTAGATGTTCTGCGGGGGGATCACGATGCGCGCGCTACGTTCTTTCTCATCGAGAGCCGCATCCCGGGTAACGAGCCCTTGCTCGCGCGCAGCCTTGCGATGACACCAGGAAGTCGAAATCGCCGAAGGTCTCATCTGGGCCGCCATCGCCGCCGCGACGTTGAAAACTGGTTCCAAATTCAGTTCAAGGCGTCCGCTTCGCCTGTCGCGTTTAGGGTGTGCCCACCCGCGATTTTCAAATCCTCGATGAAGTCAAAGCTGTCTAGCTCCGCCTCCCCGCGGGCGAGATCGGGCAGATACCAGCCTTTGGGAGGCGCGGGCCGGCGCTGCCGATGTGCCCCATCGAGCGCCCCATGGCGTGCCAGCACCCCGGTGAATGGTGGCGCGCGAAGGACACGCTCGAGGGAAGAATCCTCTTGAAGAGCCTTCGGAGCGTGTGGCCGGCAATCGGGATCGCGATCCTCATGAGCGTGGCGGCAGACGGCGAGGCGAGGCCCATCGTCATCGCCCATCGCGGGGCGAGCGGCTATCTCCCCCACATTGCCACGGAATGTTTCATCTGCTTGCTGCGGGATAAGAGTAATAATTCGCAACCCACTGCAAAGATCAACTGTAGTTTTTGAAAAGCTATCGGGACATCATATCGCGGGATGGCGTGAGCCTCGCGTATCGGATTCATCGTTCGGGACAATCCGGGCGTGTACTCGCCCTGCTCCACGGCTTGGCAAGCAATATGACCCGCTGGTCAGAATTTGTCGCCCACACCCGTTTAACGCAGACCTGGGATATCCTGCGGTTCGACCTTCGCGGTCACGGGCGCTCCGCCTATCGTGGGACGATCGGCATGGAAGTGTGGTGTCAGGACATCGCCGAGGTGTTCGATCACGAAGGCTATGAACGAGCGGTGGTGATCGGCCACAGCATGGGTGCGCTGCTCGCTCTATGGTTTGCGTGTCTTTACCCGCAACGGGTGCGTGGACTGGTGCTGGTGGAGGCTTCGTTTCCCGAGGCCATGAGAGGAAACATCCGCCTTCTGCGCGGGTTGCGCGCGACGATTTCGAGTTTGAGTC
>JBOIDL010000108.1:0-12890 GCA_050740435.1 Gammaproteobacteria bacterium | reverse complement strand
GGACATCACCGACCGCGAACACTCCGGGCAGACTCGTTTCGAGAAGATGGGGACGCCTGGCGAGCGGCCAATGCGCGGCAGCCAAATCGTCCCGTGACAGATCCGGCCCCGTCTTGATGAAACCTTTAGCATCGAGCGCCACGCACCCATCGAGCCACTGGGTGCTGGGAACGGCACCTGTCATGACGAAAACGTGCTTGATGTCGTGGGTCTCAGTGCTCCCGGCCTGATCGTCCCACCAGCGCACGCGTTCGAGATGATTACTCCCTTCGAGGGCCACGATTTCGGTCTTGGTTCTGAGGACGATAGCCGGATTCTGTTCTATGCGACGAATCAGATAGCGCGACATGCTCTCCGCCAACCCCTTCGATCGCACGAGCATGTGCACGCGTTTCGTGGTCTGGGCTAAAAACACTGCGGCTTGGCCGGCCGAGTTACCTCCTCCCATCACAACGACCTCTTCACCGCGGCACAACTGCGCTTCCATAAATGTCGCGCCGTAGTAAACACCCGCACCCTCGTACCGCGACAAGTTCTCGAGGAACGGTGTCCGATACGTGGCGCCGGTTGCTATGATAACGGTGCGCGCCGGCACGCGCCGATTGTCGTCCATCTCAATGACGTATGGCTTGCGGTCGCAAACCAGGCGTTTGGCACCCTTCGCGATGATCACCTGCGCTCCAAACTTCTGCGCCTGAGTGTAAGCGCGCCCCGCGAGCGCTTGACCCGAGATGCCGGTCGGAAAGCCAAGATAGTTCTCGATCTTCGAACTGGAACCGGCCTGTCCGCCTGGCGAGTTCGTCTCCAGCACCAAAACATTCAGGCCTTCCGAAGCGGCGTATACGGCCGCCGCGAGTCCCGCGGGTCCGGCACCCACGATGACCACGTCGCGTATCTGGGTCTGGTCGATGGCGTCATTCAAACCAAGGCAGTTGGCTATCTGCTGGTTGGTAGGGTTTCGCAGCACCACCTCGCCACGACAAATCAGCACGGGCACGTCCGTGGGGCAGACGTGAAACCGGTCCAGCAACGCCTGAACGTCGGCGTCACAGTCGAGATCGATGTACGAGTACGGATGGCCGTTGCGCGTCAGGAACTCTTTGACGCGGAGCGTTCCAGAGCAATGATTCGACCCGACGAGCACGACATCGCCGAGCCCATGCGCGATCAACTCCACCCGGCGAATGATGAAGGCCCGCATGATGAGCTCGCTGAGTTCGCTGTCGGTCTGCACGAGCGCCAACAAGTGTTCGTGATCCAGCTCGATCACTTCGCCCGACTCACGGGCGCGCGCTCGGACAAGCGCGGGGCGACCCGAAAGCATGTTGACCTCGCCGGTGAACTGGCCCGGTCCATGGACCGCGACGAGCGTCTCGGCGGTACCGGATGGCCGGACAATTTCGACCCGACCTGCCGTAACGACGAAGAACGGCACGACCTGCTCTCCCGCCTCGATGAGCACCTCTCCAGGTCGGATCGAACGCACCTGTCCATGCACAGCGATCCGTTTAACCTGAGCAGGCGTCAGCGTCGGGAACACACGCTCAACACCAGAGGCAAGCGTCAGCGCAACCGGAAGAGCTGTATCAGTCATGGGCGATGCGCCTTTCTCGACTCGATCTTGTCTTTCAATTTAGTGCCCGGTCGTTAGAACGGCGCGAAACCTTGCCTTGCCGCTCATCATGTGTTCGTAGGCTTCGGCCGCGCGCTCCAGCGGAAATACTTCAGTCATAGCCCGCACGCCGGTGACCATGCTGAAGGCCAGCGTATCCTGCGAATCGATGGACGTGCCGGAGGGCCAACCCATGATCGAACGACGCCCTCCAATGAGTAGGCTTGCAGCCACTTCGAGCGGCTCACTAGCAGCCCCGAGGATTATTAACTGCCCGTTGACGCCGAGACCGCCCAAGACCGCGTTCATCGCATTGCCGCTCGTCACAGTAGCGAGGATGACCTTGGCGCCGCCCAACTTCAGCAGTTCCGCGGCGGGATCCTGAGCTTTACTATCGATGTAAAACCAAGCACCGAGCTTTCTGGCCAGCGGTTCCTTGTCCATCCCTCGCGCGATGGCAACGGTCCTAAGACCCATCTTCGCAGCAAACTGAATTCCTAAGTGGCCGAGACCTCCGACACCCAGTACGGCGACAAGATCGCCGGGCCGCGCACCGCTGTTTCGAAGCGAGTTGAACGTAGTGACACCCGCACACATCAGAGGTCCTGCCTCTATGGCTGAAAGGCCGTCCGGGATCAAGGCCAGCGTTCCCGCCGGAGCGATCATGTATTCGGCGTAGCCGCCGTCGTAGGCGATACCGGGAACTTGGGGCGCGATTTGGCAGGTCACGAAGTCCCCACGACGGCAAGAATCACAGTACCCGCAGTGTCCGCCGTGCCAGCCGACTCCGACCCGGTGACCCGCCGTCCAGGCCGCGACGCCGTAGCCAACTGCGTCAACGATTCCGGCGATCTCATGTCCCGGGACGCGCGGGTACTGGATGCCCGGCCAGATGCCCTCCTTTGTAAAGGAGTCGCTGTGGCAGACGCCACAAGCCTCAACCTTGACGCGCACAGAACCCGCGCCCGGTTCCGGCACTTCGCGTTTGACAATTTCAAAAGGTCCATTCGGGCGAGTGACTTGCACGACATGCATCTTTGACATATTTTCTCCAATCGAAATTTTTCTTCATCTCACCCAGGTCAAAGCGATCTGGATTGAGAGTCGCTTGCAAGTTCCCGTGCCTCTCGCGTCCTTGCTATCGGTTAAGAAGGCTTTTTTGCTGGGGAACCCGAGCAACCTGTTGCTCCATTTCCCTTCCCTGCTTCATATACCCTCCGTCATCCGGATGGGCAGCTTGCGGACGCGCTTGCCGGTCGCTGCGAAGATCGCGTTGGTCACCGCCGGTGCGATCGCTGCCGTACCCGGCTCGCCGATGCCCCCGGGTGCTTCGGCACTCTTCACCAGATAGACTTCCAAACACCGGTGCCTCGTTGATGTCCAGTATGCGGTAGTCGTGGAAATTGTTTTGCTCGACGCGGCCGTCCTTGATCGTGATCTCGCCGAACAGGGCGGCCGTGACCCCGAAGATGATCCCGCCCTCCATCTGTGCCTTCACCGTGTCGGGATTGACGATCATCCCGCAGTCCACCGCGCAGACCACACGCTGGACCCGCACCTCGCCCTCCTTAGAAACCGCTACTTCCGCGACCTGTGCCAGAAAGCTGCCAAAGACGTGCTGCACGGACACGCCACGACCGTGGCCCTTCGGCAATGGCTGACCCCAGGAGGCCTTCTCCGTGGCTAGATCGAGCACTGCCCTGGCGCGGGGCGATTCGCCGAGCAGGGCGCGGCGGTATTCGACCGGGTCCTTCTTTGCCGCCGCCGCGAGCTCGTCGATGAAGCTCTCAACCATGAAGATGTTGTGCGTGGGCCCGACGCCGCGCCACCAACCCGTGATAATACCCGGCGGCTCCTGACGGACATAATCCACCAGGACGTTCGGAATGGCATAGGGCAGCTCCGCGGCGCCGTCCACGGCATCCGGATCGAGCCCGTCCTTGAATACCGGCGGGAACCAGCGCGCAAGGATCGAGGACCCCGTGACACGATGGCTCCAGGCGATCGGCATGCCCTGTCCGTCGAGGCCGGCGGCGAGCCGATCGTAGTAGTAGGGCCGGTAGATGTCGTGCTGGATGTCTTCTTCGCGGGTCCAGATCACCTTGACCGGACCATCGACTTGCTTGGCGATCTGCACCGCCTGGGTGATGAAATCCACCTCCAGCCGCCGGCCGAAGCCGCCGCCGAGCAGATGGTTATGCACCCGGACCTTCTCGGGCGGAAGGCCGGTCACCTGCGCGGCGGTGGCTTGGGCGCGGGTCGCGACCTGGGTGCCCACCCACACGTCGCAGCCGTCCTTGCGTACGTGGACGGTGCAGTTCAAGGGCTCCATCGCGGCGTGCGCGAGGAACGGCACCTGGTAGACCGCCTCGACCTTCTGGGCGGCGCCGGCCATGACCTTGGCCATATCATCGCCCTGGGCCGGGCTCTCCTTGCGCGCCACCACGCCCGGTTTCTGCGAGGCCGCTTCAAGCTCTTGAACGATATCGGCGGTGCTGAGCTTGGCGTTCGGGCCCTCGTCCCAGCGGATGTCGAGCGCGGCAAGCCCCTGCTTGGCCGCCCACATGTGATCGGCGACCACCGCCACGGCGTCGTCGAGGCGGACCACCCGGTGCACGCCTTTAACCGCTTTCGCCTTGGCTTCATCGACGCCAGCGAGCTTGCCACCGAACACCGGACAGGCGGCGACGGTGGCGATCTTCATACCTGGGACCTTCACATCGATGCTGAACTGCGCCTTGCCGTTGACCTTGTCAGGGCTGTCGAGGCGCTTGGCGGGGGTGCCGATCAACTTGAAGTCCTTCGGGTCCTTGAGTACGACCTGGTCCGGCACCGGCAAGGTTGCTGCCTTATCGACCAGGGCTCCGTAGTCGAGCTTGCGGCCGGTCGGCACGTGGATCACCTGGCTCTTCTCGGCGCGGCAGGAATTTGAATCGACGTTCCAGGTCGTGCACGCAGCGGACACCAACATACTGCGAGCGGCGGCGCCGGCGCGGCGGAGCGGCTCCCAGGCGCCACGCACCGACGTGGAGCCGCCGGTCATCTGAAACCCGACCAACGGATTGGCATAGAGCTTATCGTCGGGCGGCGCATGTTCGAGGTGGACTTGGGCCAAATCCACATCCAGCTCTTCGGCGAGGAGCATCGGCAGGGAGGTGTAGGTGCCCTGCCCCATCTCGACCTGATGCACGATGAGGGTCACGCGCCCTTGACGGTCGATGCGGATAAAGGCGTTGGGCGCGAAGGTGTTTGCCGTGGGGGTAGCGGTGGCCTCGGCATTACGCATCAGCGCGGATAGGCTGAAGCTCAGCAGCAGACCGCCGCCGGCGGCCGCGCTGGCTTTCAGAAAAGTCCGTCGGGAGATACCGCCCTTGGATATGGACTCAGTACCACCTCTAGCAGCGTACAGCAGTGTTTCGGGACTCATGGTCAGGCTCCCTCTATAGCGGTAGATTTAGACTGCGCCGCCTGTTTGATTGCGGCGCGGATGCGCGGATAGGTGCCGCAGCGGCAGAGGTTGCCGGCCATGGCCGCATCGATGTCGGCATCGGTGGGATTCGGATTGCTCGCCAGCAGCGCGGTTGCGGACATGATCTGGCCCGACTGGCAGTAGCCGCACTGTACGACCTCCAGATCCAGCCAGACTTTCTGCACCTTCTTGCCGCTCAGAGTTTCGCCGATCGCTTCGATGGTCGTAATTTTCTTTCCGGCGACCGCCGATACCGGCGTCACGCACGACCGTGTCGGCGTACCGTCCACGTGCACCGTACAGGCCCCGCACAGCGCCATGCCGCAACCAAACTTGGTGCCGGTCAGACCCACCACGTCGCGCAGCACCCAGAGCAAGGGCATATCCGGAGATGCGTCGACCGTGTGATCCTTACCGTTGATTTTTAGTGTAGCCATAATTATGTCCTCCAGGTGTCGGTCCTACCGTAGATTATAATTCCGCGAACCGAGTTTGCACCGCGTCGAGGGCCGCTTGCGTATCGATATCCACCAAGACGGCGTCGTCCGGCATTTCCACTTCGAAGATCTGCTCGGTGAGGTCCTGGAGCAGCACCCTAGCGCCCTGGTCGCCGCGTAGCTCCAGTAGGCGCGGGAAGTACTGCGCGCTCCACAGTACGGGATTCCCGCGCTCGTTTCTATACGTGGGAATGCAGATGCTACGACTCTGCGCGGGGGCGAATGCGGCCAGCAGTGGATCCAAATGGCGAGGAGCGATCAGGGGCATATCACCAAGCAGAAATACGGCGGCGTCGACATCCGCCGCGATCGCCGCCAAACCGGTACGGATGGATGACGCCAGGCCCTCCTCGTAGTCATCGTTGCCGACGATCCGTACCGGTAATCCCTCTAGGGCCGCGCGGAGTGCTTCGCGATTAGGCCCGACGACCACGGTCGCCGGATCGAGACCGGCATCCAGCGCCGCCTGGACTACATGCCGGATGACGGGCCGATCGCCCAAGGACCTCAGCAGCTTGTTCACCGGCGCCATGCGCGATGATAGACCTGCCGCGAGTACGACCGCTCCGAATCCCATCGCTACGCCTTGGTCCGCCGTGCCTGGGTGATCTGCGCCATGATCGAGATGGCGATCTCGGCGGGCGTCGTCGCACCGATGCTCAGTCCGACCGGGCCATGGATGCGGGCGCATTCCGCTGCAGTGAAGCCGCGCTGTGCCAGGCGGTCCAGCCGGCTCTCATGCGTTTTCCGGCTGCCCAGCGCGCCGATATAAGATGCGGGCGAGCGCAGCGCCCAGTCGAGCGCCGGGTCGTCGAGCTTCGGATCGTGGGTCAAGGTTACCAGCGCGGTCCGCCGATCGGCCGTGATCTCGGCCAGGGCGAGGTCTGGCCAGCGGGCATCGACCCTGATCCCGGCGAAGCGCTCGCCTTCGACATACGCACCACGCGGATCGATGATCAGGATCTCGTAGCCCGCGATAGCGCCGAGGCACGCCAATGGCTGCGCGATGTGGACGGCGCCGACTAAGATCAGCTTGAACGGAGGATTGAAGATTTGGATGAAGACCGGCCCCGAAGCCGCGTCGAACCGCTCGCTGCGATCCTCGGCCAACAGTTCTCGGCTCCGCGTGATCGCGCCTGGGTCGATCTCAGTATCATAGGACATTGACGCCGGTCCGACGAGGATCTGCTCGCCGGTGCGAAGCTGTGTCAGCAGGGCGACAGGAACTTTCGCTCTCTTGGCCTCGAAAATCGCGGATAGGACGTCAGACTTCATTCGACTGACGGGCTCGACAAAAACCTGGATCCGGCCGCCGCAGCTTAGCCCCACCGACCAGGCATCCTCGTTTTCAATGCCAAAATCGAGCAGCGCCGGTACTCCGGTCTCGACGACCTCCAGTGCGCGGCGCACCACTTCCCCCTCGATGCAGCCTCCTGAAACCGAGCCCATGAATCGCCCCGAATCATCAGCTAGCAGCTGACTTCCTGGCGGGCGCGGCGATGAGCCCCAGGTCGCTACGACGGTTGCGAGCGCGACGCGCCGCTCTTCACTCCGCCACGCGCCTGCCAATTCCAGCAGGTCCAGCTCATGCGCCATATTGACCGCTACGTCCGCCGCGGCCAAACCGACACCCACCACTTTGCCCCGGAGTCATCAATGTGAGGTTACCGGACCACCGATGGTCCCGGCCTGAGGATCGTTGTCGCGGAGCGGCGCCTTCGGCGGCCTAGGTCGCCCAGCGTCGTTCCAGCCTTTCGGTGGACGTGGGAGTTGGCCGTTCATGATGTCGTCGATCTGCTCAGCGTCGATCGTCTCGTACATCATCAAGGCCTCGGCCATCGAGTGCAAGGTGTCGAGGTTGGCTTCGAGGATGTCCTTCGCACGCTGATAGTTCCGATCGACGATCCGGCGGATCTCGTCATCAATTGCGTGCGCGGTCTCATCGGAGACCGTCTTCTGCTGCGTCACGGAGCGCCCGAGGAACACCTCCCCCTCGTCTTCCCCGTAGGCCAAGGGCCCTAAGCGCTCCGAGAGGCCCCACTTGGTCACCATGTTGCGCGCAAGCTCGGTTACCCGCTCGATGTCGTTCGAGGCCCCTGTCGTCACCTGCTCAATCCCAAAGATAAGCTCTTCCGCCACCCGACCCCCAAAGAGACTCGAGATCTGGCTGTCCAGCCGCTCCTTGCTCGCACTAAAGCGGTCCTGCTCGGGTAAGAACATCGTCACCCCGAGCGCCCGACCCCGCGGGATAATGCTCACCTTGTAGACCGGATCGTGCGAGGGCATCAACCTTCCGACAATCGCGTGCCCCGCCTCATGATAGGCTGTCAGCCGCTTCTCGTCCTCGCTCATCACCATGGACTTGCGCTCGGCCCCCATCATAATCTTGTCTTTGGCCTTTTCAAAGTCTTCCATGTCCACCAAACGCTTGTCGGAACGCGCGGCAAAGAGCGCCGCCTCGTTCACGAGATTGGCCAGGTCCGCCCCCGAAAACCCCGGCGTTCCACGCGCGATAGTCGCCGCATTCACATCGTCCGCCACCGGTGCCTTGCGCATGTGTACTTTCAATATTTGCTCCCGCCCGCGAATGTCCGGCAGCGGTACCACCACATGCCGGTCAAACCGTCCCGGACGCAACAGGGCCGGATCGAGCACATCGGGACGATTGGTCGCCGCAATGATGATGATCCCCTCGTTGCCCTGAAATCCGTCCATCTCTACCAGCAACTGATTGAGCGTCTGCTCACGCTCGTCATGGCCGCCGCCGAGCCCCGCACCGCGGTGCCGGCCCACGGCGTCTATCTCATCGATAAACACAATGCAGGGGGCACGCTTTTTCGCTTCCTCGAACATGTCACGTACCCGAGAGGCACCCACCCCTACGAACATTTCCACGAAGTCCGACCCCGAGATGGTGAAAAAGGGCACCTTGGCCTCGCCCGCGATCGCCTTCGCCAAGAGCGTCTTGCCCGTCCCGGGCTGACCTACCATCAACACGCCACGCGGGATCTTCCCGCCAAGCTTTTGAAACTTCCCAGGATCACGCAGGAATTCCACCAGCTCCACGACCTCTTCCTTGGCCTCTTCCACACCGGCCACATCACTGAAAGTAATCTTCACCTGGTCCTCGCCCATCAGCCGCGCACGACTCTTGCCGAACGACATCGCCCCACGCCCGCCCATCCCGCCCTGCATCTGGCGCATGAAGAAGACCCACACCGCAATCAAGAGCAGCATCGGGAACCAGGAGATGAAAAGCTGCATCAGAACACTCTGGTGTTGAGGAGGACGCGCCTCGATCGAGACGTGGTTGTCCAGCAGATCCTTAATCAAGGGGCCGTTATCGGCTTCAGGGCTGTAGGTGTAGGCACTGTTTCCATCAGTGAGATGGATGGCAATGGCTGATCCGTCGATGAAGACTTTATCTACGCGACCGGCGTTGACGTCGCTAAGGAACTGCGAGTACTCCATTGCGACGCCAGTACGACCACGATTTCCACTGTTCGCGAACAGGAGAAAGCCTATACCTATCGCTACAGCAACAACCAACATCACGTTCTTTGGTTTATCGTTCATGGTTCGGCTCCTGTTCCAGATTAATAAGGGTCCTAACGCTTTGTTTATTCATAGCCACTAGAAAACGCACTTGCCATGCTTATAGATGATGTATGTCATCCATATTTAGATTATGATACAAATGTAATTAAGTCAAGAGGGCCGGCAACGATATTTTTGTTCGGGCTGTGCTGGGTCAGACGTCTCACCGCCAGGTATAGCAGCCACACGATGCACAAAATCAGAAGCGACGCCCGCAGGTGCGCTGCGGTCGAGAGAGAAAGCCCGAAGCCAGTCCCAACTGCCACGTATGCCGCCAGACACGCGGGGCACTTCGGCACGAGCGCCAGAATCGCGCCCGGAACGATCCAGCCGGCGATGTCGAGACAACGCGGGCGAATGACGCCGAACGATGAAATTCAGCGGCCCACTTTAGCGGATTTGTTAGCCCTCAGACCCGTAAGAAGCCATCAGGCGGATTGGATTGACAGACCCTGGTTCGCAGGAAAAAAGTCAGTTCCGTCATGCAGTTCGGCAGCGGGGCGGTGATTCAGTGGGTCTGGAATGGTTCAGTTGGTCGGCGTGCGAGCGAGTATCCACATCCAGAGACTCAGACCGCTCAAGATGACGAAGGCCAACGCGCTTGGCCACAACGGCATCGGGTAGCCCGCCACCAGTACGTCGGGGCGTATCACCAGCTGCACGAATTGCGCTAGGGCCATTAGCCCGAACACTGCGCTTGCCACTCGCAATCCTATGATTTGTGCCTTCATGCCGTTATCCGTTTTCTTCATCCCGCCCTATCAAAGCCCGCCTGCAATTCGCTTAGCGAGTTTCTGCAACCAACGCCGCTACACGACGCGGCTGAGCTTGTCGTTATGCCGCGTGAGGCGTGGTCGCGCGGTGATGCGGGGACCTACAACGGTCGTCGCCCAACATCGGATGAGGGCACCACGCCTACGGGACCCGTTCAAGATTGCGCTTTTGCCGTTTCAGTGCCCTTATAATCGGTGACCAATCCGACTAGAACGATGACAACGCCGATCGCCACATAAAAATTCCGTGCCGTCGAATCAGTAGAAAAGCCGAGCACAAAGGGCACGATAATAAGCAACGGTCCTACCACACGCTCTATCCAACCATGGATGGTGAAGGGGATCAACTTGACAACTCCTAGAGGGAAATCCGTAACAAGAGTCATTACAAGATGAATGATAGCCAAGGCGTAGGCAAGCGTCGCAGGTATTCCGGTCAACCCGAGACCCGTTGGGGCGACCAGAAATAGAATCACAGTAACATAATCAAGGTAGCCATGCGTGCGTGGGTTGAGAATTTTCACGGTACTCTCCGACTTTTAAGCGATTGGCACCGCAACAGTTTAATTCGTGGCGAACAACGATGTCTGTTAGCTGGATAACACCAGACCAGCGGAGACAGTTAGAGCTTTATCTCGCTGTGCGAAGATTCCGACAATGCACGATCATTAATGCAAATAAGGTCGCGCGTGTAATCCAGCATACCGCGGCGTCTGAGCTCATTCATAATAGTGCTCACGACCGAACGGCTGGCACCCACCAAATCTGCGAGGTCCTGCTGGGTCAAACGGACCTCCAAAGCATATCCGTGCACGCATCGCACACCGAACGCCTCAGACAAGTCTTTTAATGTTCCAAGTACACGCATCTCCACCGTCTGCGTCAGGATGTTATGAAGTTTGCGTTCGGCCTGGTGCCTTTTAGCGCATAAAACTTCGATGCACCACCACGATAGGTGAGGATGTTGGAATAACAGCGCCTTAAATTCGTCACGGCTGATCTGATAGGCTCTTACTTCGCCTACTGCTTGTGCCGTTTCCTCTGCTTCTTGTGAAGACTCGGGCCGCAAAGACCCAAAAATTTGACCGCGCCGAAGAAGGGCCGTAGTCAATTCGTTGCCTTCTGCTGTCATCACAGAAAGCTTGACGCACCCATTGATGACACAAAAGACTTTAGTACACCGATCGCCTTCTCGATAAATTAGTCCTTTGTCAGACACATTGATTTCTACAAAGGCGGGGAAATTTTCTGCCCATTTTTCCAAAGCTCCTCTTGGAAAAAGGTTATCTGCCTTAGAGTCAGCGCGGTCGTTTTGCATTAATAGAACCTGTTTCCCGTGGCGCACCAGCCCCTCTTGGTTGTCGTGACGATCATAAGGCTGCTTGCGAGCCGCGGCGAGTAGGGGCATCGCCTTTTCTTCGGACACCCAACCGCTTTGCCCAGAAGCCATCAATGTGAGGTGACCGTATCGCCGATGGTCCCGGTCTGAGAATGCTTGTCGCTGAGCAGCGCCTTCGGGATTGTTTGCGCCGTACCAGCTGGTGAGAAATGCGGCCTAGAGGTCAGGTGACATCCTCGGTGGATTCAGGGCTTGTGAAAAAATCTGCTGTGCTCGGGATCTTGCGCTGCATCAGTGTACGGTCGGCATCACCAGCACATGCATGACCTCGAGGATGCCGGCACGGGGACGCAGGATCTTCAATGGCAGCACCTGACCGGCGGCGTCGCCACCCAGCCAGTTCAAGAGATCGGAAAGCTGCGACACCGGCTCGCCTTGCACACCAACGATCCAGTCTCCCGCCCGCAGTCCCGCACTCGCCGCCGCAGAACCCGCTACGACCTGTTGCACGCGCATCCCCGTTGCTACCGGCCAGTCGTGCTCGCGTACCCAGCGCCGCGGCAAGGATGCAATGCCGGCGGACACGCCCAGACTCGCGCGGCGAACGCGCCCGTGGCGCATCAGTTCCATGGCCACCCATTGCGCAGTGTTGATCGCCACCGCAAACGCGAGACCGTGCGCCGAGGGGATCGCGGCCGTATTCACACCGATTACGCGTCCGGCGCTGTCGAGCAGCGGCCCGCCGGAGTTGCCGGGATTTAGAGCGGCGTCGGTCTGAATGACGTCTTCGATCACGCGTCCGCCGAAGCCGGGAAGGCTGCGTCCGAGCGCGCTGACGATACCGGCGGTTACCGTGAACTCGAAGCCGAGCGGCGATCCCACGGCAATGGCAACCTGACCCGGCTGCAGCCGGCCGGAATCGCCGAGCGCCAAGGCGGCTGTCGAGCCACCTTCCAGTCTCAGCACAGCGGTATCGGTACTCGGATCCTCGCCGATAAGCCGTGCCCGGTACTCCGCGCCGTCGGCAAACGCCGCTATCACTTCCTTCGCACTATGCACGACGTGGCTATTGGTCAGCAGGAATCCGTCAGGCGTGAACACGAAACCCGAGCCCGCGCCGGCGCCGCTATCTGCACGCCGCACCGTGATGTGCGCGACCGATGGTCGTGCCAGCCACGCCACCTGGCTCACTGTGCGCGAGTAGGCGTCGTGCAAAGCGTCGTCCGCGTGTGCGGTCTTCGCCTGCGGTGCGGAAATGCGAGGCGACGGCCCTGTCGACTCCGGTGTATCGTTTGTAGATTGCAGCGGTGTCACGACCGAGGAATAATTCATCGTGTGCTCGCTTCGCGAATAAGATACAGTTTCACCCTACTAAGATGTGGGGCCAAGCCCACAGTTCTTCAATGGCCGGTCATGTCCGAGGACTTCATCGTTCATTTGGGTAACCGTTCATCGCTTCGCATCACTCACCGGGATGCCGCCTCCGAGGGCTTTGTAAACGGCCACTAAAGCCGTGACTGTTCGCGTCTCGCTGGCCGCGAGCCGGTCTTGCGCTTCGAGCAGCGTGCGCTCGGCGTCCAGCACGCTGAGAAAATCCGTCGCG
>JBOIDL010000107.1:0-12960 GCA_050740435.1 Gammaproteobacteria bacterium | reverse complement strand
CAGATCGTAGGCCTTTCGACGCTGATGGCCCTGAGCGGGTTGGCGTTTCCCTTCGCCGACACCGCCGTGCTCATCGTCTTGACCGGCGCCCTGCTTACGATCTTTAGCTATTGGTTCTCGGCGGTCTTGCACGCCTACCAAGCAGAGCTGTTCCCGACCCGCGCCCGCGCGACCGGGGTTGGCTTCACCTATAGCTGGAGCCGGCTGAGCGCGATGTTCTCGACCTTGATTATCGGCGCGCTGTTGTCCAAAGGCGTACTGGCAGTCTTCATCTTCATGGCGGCGGCGATGCTGGGCGTCGCCCTGCTCGTTGGCGTCTTTGGCCCACGAACGAACGCCGTCGTCCTCGAGGAATTGTCCCGTTGACGATGTCGTGCGCAGGGGTAGTACACCGACCGGCGAGCTAGATAGGCGCAATACTGCCCAGGATGACGATGCATTCTGAACAGCCGCAGGACGGCACGATCAGCGCCGCGATCTATCTCGCACGCGAGGGTCGTCACATGTTGTTTAGGATCGACAAGGCGGTGCCTTCAAAGATCCGCTGCTTCTCATGTTGCGGGATGCTCAGCGCTTCGATGGAAGAGACGGCGCGGTCAATCGACCCGAGCAGATGCGGATAATCGCTGCCCATCACCATATGGTCTATGCCCACCAAGTCGCGCACCATATTTAAGTTGTAGGGGCTGAACGTGACGGTATCGTAATAGAGCCGCTTTAGGTAAGTGCTCGGCAACTGGTCAATCTTGGCGCGACACTCGGCGAAATCGCGGAAGCCATTATCCATGCGCTCCATCAAGTAAGGCACCGCGCCGCCCAGGTGGCCGATGACCCACTTGATATCCGGCAGGTCGTGCAGCAGCCCGTCGTAACACATGCGCGCTACGGCCAGCGTGGTGTCACAAGGGAAACCGATAATCGGGCCTAAGACATATTCCCGATAGGGCTCCGCGTTAGCGGGCAACATCGGGTGCAGGAAGATACAGAGCTTCATCCGGTTAGCCTCTTCGAAGAAGGGGCGGTAAGCAGGCGCGGTCAGCGGCTTTCCTCGGATGTTGCTCAGGAGTATCACACCGTTCAGCTTCAATTCGTCGATTGCCCGGTGCAGTTCCTTAAGAGCTGCCTCCGATGCATCCATCGGGATCGACGCGAAGCCCTTAAATCTGTTCGGGTGCTTGGCGATCAGCTCGCCATAACTGTCATTGACCATCCGGGCAATTTCGGGCTGGTACTTTTCATCGGCGAAGAAGACGTTCGGGGCCGAGAGTGAAACAACCTCCACGTCAATGCCTACGCGGTCCATGTCCTCGATACGCCGAGCCACATCCGTCATCGGCGGCGTGATGCTGAAGAAGCGTGCGCCGCGGTATTTGATAACAGTTTGTCCGGTGGGCGACTTATCAAACGAGAATTCTGAAGGCAGGTCACGGATCTTCTGGAAAAAGGCCTTCGGGTAGTAATGAGTGTGCAGATCAAACTTCCGGCCGGGTGTCGGCCGAGCTGTTTGAGCGCCCCCGTCGGTTTCTAGGAGCACGCCCGTCGCCGCTACGGCCCCGACAGTCTTCAAGAAGTCCCGTCTGATCATTTGCTAGCTCCTTAATTTGCTGGTAGTGCTAAAAGAGTAAGGCTAGTGCACCGAAGGGTCTCGGATAACTTTCGTGACTTAATAGTTCCGGAATGTCTGCCGAGCACGATCAGTCTGTCAGTCTCGTTAATGATTTCGGTTCTGCGTTTCATGCACTCAATTCCTTCAGTCGTTAGCTGCTGCGTCATAAATCAGCGTGCTGCTGGATGCTGTCTTAGCCGCGCTTTTGGGACGCCGGACGAAGCCCAGCGTGTGGCAGAGTACTCGCAGAAAAATGTTGGGTCGGAAGAAAGCGGAAGGTTTAACCAGCATGCCGAATGCTTCCAGTAAAACCCTGCGCACGCTTGTGTCAAAGGTCGAAAGCTTGGTCACTTGATCCATGTAGCGGTGCATGAAGCGCGTCGCTAGATTGGGAGAGCCACCCTCGGTCTCGCGGTAGCGATAGTCTTCGCTTGTCGCCAACATCCACGGCGCGGCCGTGACGTTGGTCAGTCGCTTCTGAAATCGCTTAGCGAAGCCTTTAAGAGTGCCTTTCTGTTCGCCTAAACATTCATGCAGCGCCATTGCACCCATTGCCGCGATGGTCATGCCCTGTCCGTAAACCGGATTGAAGGCGCAGACGGAGTCGCCAAAGGCAATGAAGTTTTCAGGCTGTCGAACCACACGCTCAAAATGGCGCAAGCGGTTCTCAGTGCCCCGGTGTCCTCTAATTGGAGAGAGCGGTTCGGCTTTTCGAACAGCGTCGTAGATAACCGGCACCGGCAAACTGCGAGCGAATTCAAGAAATGTCGCCTCATCCGTGGGCGGGTAGTCGCGACCGCCGCCGATGAGTGTCACCAGCCAACGATTCTCCTCCACAGTGAACAAAATTGCGCCGCGTTTTCTTTCGGGAGGTGCGGCCTGCACGAAGACGCACTTCCAGTCGGCGCTAAAGCCTTCGGGAATGCGGTAGAGGCGGCTCGCATACCCGAGGTGCGCGTTGACAATGGTTTCTTCAGGTGCGGGATAGCCGAGTTTTTCAAGCCACTGTGGCGCACACGAAGCTCGGCCGGTCGCGTCAACCACGAGATCCGCGCTCAGCCTCATCTCGTCCACCGTGTTGGAGTTTTCACCGCGAGCCCTCACGAGTGCCCCTGCGACTCTTCCGCTCTGTCTGCCGGGGAGCAGGCAGACGATTTCGGTGTTTTCCATGACCTGCACGCGACAATCGGAAATCAGCCGGCGGCGCACGTGCAGGTCTAACAACGGGCGCGTAAAAGAGAGGACCTCCAGGCCCGAGTTGAAGCGAACGCCCCAGCCTTGCGGCGTCAGCCACGCCACCTCTTTTCCCATACCAACCAGCGGCGCGCCCGCCGCCATAATTTCCTGTTGAAGTCCGGGAAAGAGTTGTTCGAGGATGAGACGACCACGGGGCATCAAAGCGTGAACGTGGGTCGCCTGCGGGACGCCACGGCGCGGCAAGGCGGTTGCAGGAAAGGGATCCCGCTCTACGACTGTGACGCGGTCGAAGTGGTCACACAAAACACGCGCCGCTAGCAATCCGGCGAGGCTCCCGCCTAGAACGAGCGCGTGCCGGCCGGCGGTAGTCGACTCTGGCGCTTCAACCTCATTGCTGCTGTCTGCTCTTCTATTCATTACATCTACCCTTCAAAGTTATCGGTTGAATCTTCCGGCTAGAATGAGTGCCACGGATCGCGTACACCTCTCCTATTCTTAGCGTTATCTCCTTTATTCATGAAGAAGGTTCAATTCGCACGCTCACAGGGGTAGGACCAGCAGGTCCCATTTGCCAGCCGCGCCGCTTTTTTGAACGCCGCAGGGGACGAGTGGCACCTTTATGGGCGGATTTGATCAGGTTTAACAGCAGCGGCGGTTCGGTTGGTGACTAAGAATCAGGTCATTTCGATTGACCGCACGACCGGTCCGTGGAACTTAGATCGCTAGGCTAGCGATGAAGGAGGGCTGGAGCGCGAGACTCGCGCTCAACTGATCGAGGCCGTGAGCCAATTCGACTCAGACCGCGCGCGCGTCTCCTCCTGGCTCTTCGGTATTGCCCACCATGCCGGGTTGAAGGCGCTCGCGCGTTCGGCCAATGAGTACTGCGCTCCCCACCGGCGAGGATTGCGATCGCGAAGAACCCGAGAGCACCAACGATCCGGCAACGACGGCTCTCGGTTGGGAGCTGGGCCGTGAGCTGACGGCCGCCCTCCAGCAACTCTCGCCTAAGCACCGCGCCGTGATCGAGCTGACCTTTGTAGAGGGTTTTTCGTACCCGCAGATCGCGAGCATCGTGGGTTGCCCGGAAAATACGGTGAAAATACGGATGTTCCATGCCCGCCGACGGCTGGCACAGCTTCTATCGCATCTCGAGTTGGAAGGTGCAAGCGTACGCGTCGTGACAGCCGAACGGATCCATCCTGAACCGTCCGCCGCATTGCAGCGCCGACTGCGGTCCGCCCTCCAAGCGGATACGCTGAGTTCCTAGCCTACATCCGGACTACGACGACACAGGGGGTGACCCCGGCCTCTCCAGCCAACCCTCCCCTGTGTACGTCAATAAGTTGTTTCGAAGTCATTGAACCTTTCGTGTCGAACAAGGTGATAACGTCACGAAGAACGCAAACGGCAGTAGCAACCAGGTTGCATTGCACTCGCTCTTCACCCAATCCGAAGCGATGAGATCGCCTCGGACATTACCAAGTGAATAGAGGAGTAAGCAACACCATGTCATTCCATCGCCCGACACAACGCGGTGCTCATCCGATGAACACGACCGAGCACGACGAGTCCGAAGGCCACAGGCCGCGCACGACCTTGATGAAGGAGAGCGCCTTCGAGCTGGAGCTGACGCCCTCGAGCTTCCGCGAGTGGGTGCGCGACCACCCCAACGCCCGCTTTCGGCCCGAGGTCGGCCGCTACCACCTCTACGTCATGTACGGCTGCCCCTGGGCGCATCGCACGCTCATCGTGCGCGCGCTCAAGGGGCTCGAGCGCGCCATCGACATCACCGCCGTCCACCACCGCTTGAACGAGGAGGAGGGCTTGGGCTGGGCGTTCTCGCCGGACGCGCCCGAGCCGCTCTACGGAGTGCGCCGCCTGCGCGAGCTGTACGTGATGGCCGACCCCGACTACAGCGGCCGCGTCACCGTGCCCGTGCTCTGGGACAAACGCGAGCAGACGATCGTCAACAACGAATCGTCCGAAATCATTCGCATGCTCAATGGTGTCTTCGACGCCTTCGCCGCGCGCCCCGCGATCGACCTCTACCCCGAGCCGCTGCGCCCCGCCATCGACCGCTGGAACGAGCGCATTTACTCGGCCCTCAACCTGGGCGCCTATCGGGTCGGCTTCGCCACCACGCAGGCCGCCTACGAAGAGGCTGTGTACACCTTCTTCGACGCGCTCGACGAGCTCGAAGCGTACCTCGGCGCGCACCGCTACCTCGTCGGCGACCGCCCGACCGAGGCCGACTGGCGCCTCTTCCCGACGCTCATCCGCTTCGAATGGGTCTACCACGGGCTCTTCAAGTGCAACCTCAGACGCCTCGTCGACTACCCGAACCTCTTCGCCTACACATGCGAGCTCTACCAGTGGCCGGGCATCGTGTCCACCATCAACGAGCGCCACATCCGCGAGGGCTACTACAGCAGCATGCTCAGGCTCAACCCGACGGGCATCGTGCCCGCCGGCCCCCTGGTCGATTTCAACGCCCCACACGGTCGTGGCTGATCTTCGCCCGCAAGACGGCTCGGCCTCAGGGCGCCACCAAGGTGCTCGGCCCAAGCGCATGCGCCGATATCCTAGCCTCTGGACTCCTACGACACAGGGTGACCCAGGCCCCTTTGGCCAACACGCCCATGTCCGCAAGTTGTTCCGGAGTCATTGAACCTTTCGTGTCGAACACGGTGATAACGTCACGAGGAACGAGAACGGCAGTAGCAACAAAGGTTGCATTGCATTCGCTTTCACCCAACATGAGTACGACAAATCGTTTGATGGCGATCGCCATGGTTTCCCGCACAGCTTTCGGCGGTAGTGCTTATGCGGGCCAAGACATGAAAGTGATGGTGGGCACTGCGTGTCAGCTTACAGACCCTGAGACGCCGCTATCGGGGCGCCTAGTGGCCGAGGAACCGATGACCTCCTTGGAGCGCATGGCGGCGCGAGGCGTTCTACGGCTCCTTGCTCTACTTGCCCTCTTCGCGTGTGTCCTGGCTGCACCCATCGACGCGCTCGTGCCGGCCGTCTCGGCCGATTCGAGCGACGACGACCATTCCCGCGGCCGTATGATCGGCCGGCGGCTCTTCGAGCGAGAAACCTTCGGTGGGAACGGCCGAACGTGCCTCACCTGCCACGGCCGCGAGACCGGGACGGTATCACCCGCCGATGCGCAGGAACGATTCCTGGCCGATCCCGACGATCCGCTCTTTCGCGGGGACGGCAGCGACGATGGAGCGGGCAACGGCCTGACACGGATGCTTGCCGATGCCACTGTCCTGATGAACAGCCCGCTTGCTCCGAACGTCAGCCTCGTCCACGATCCGAAAGCCCGGACCGTCGTCCTGCCTCGGGGCATTCCGACAACGCTCAATACGCCCGCTCTCGACCCGGTCCTCATGTACGACGGACGTCAACCGGACCTTCTGTTCCAGGCGCTCAGCGCCATCATCGATCACGCACAAGCGACGCGGCTGCCGGGCCGGAAGGAGCTGGAGAATCTCGTGGACTTCGAGCACTCGCGACGCTTCTTCAGCTCGAAAGTGCTGCGCAAATTCGCCCGTACGGGACACGCGCCCTCGCTACCGCTCGGCCGGAGCGAGTCGGAGAAGCGCGGGCGCCGTTTCTTCGAGGACGTGCCGCTCGGGACGGGCAACTCGAAGCCAGGCAACTGTGGCGCCTGTCATAGCGGCCCCATGCTGAACGAGACGAACGAATTCGAGCCATTTGGCCGCGGCGAGCGGTTCCGAAGCATCCTGGTCTCGGAGCTGAACGCGGCGGATAACCCGGTGATGGACTTCGTGTTCCGGGATGCGGACGGCACCACGACCGTGGTATCCACCCCCGATGCGGGGCGCGCATTGATTACCGGTGATGCCAGCGACCCGATCGAGAGTGTCAATGCGTTCAAGATCCCTTCGCTCTGGGGCGTGAGCCGGACGGCGCCCTACTTCCACGACAACTCCGCAAAGAGCCTGGAGGACGTCTTGCGGCACTATGCGCAGTTCTTCGCGATCGTCACGGACCCCTCGATCGATGGCGATCCCCCTCTGATCCTGACAGAGCAGGACCAGGCGGACATCATCGCGTTCCTGAAGCTGCTGCGGTAAGCTCGCGTGCGGTCTTGGTCGCATTGACCAAAAGTCAAAGCCGTCCGGCCCCGACCCGATGCTCGCCGACGGCTGAAACAGCTCCTATCCCATCTCGAGCTCGAAGGTGCACGATGGTACGCGTCGTGACAGCGCACCTGCGCCCAACAGGTGCGCGCGTTAGCTAAGGGTTAGCTTGCCGTAGGGCGCTGTGGTAATCTGGCGCAGGCAGCATCCACCGCGGAGCAGATGGCATGTGCATTCAACCAAAGCCGCAATTCACACCGGAAGAGTACCTGGAGCTGGAGCGCACCTCGGAACAGAAGCATGGTTATTCGCGTGGCGAGATCTTCGCGATGGGAGGGGCCAGCGCGAGGCATGTGTTGATCGTCGGGAACGTTGCCGGCGAGCTGCGAAATCAACTTCGCGATCGGAGGTGCACGGTTTATTCGGTGGATCTGAGGGTCAGCGTGAGCCCTGAGGGCCTATACACGTATCCGGATGTCATCAATCTGCTTGGTCTACGAATTCACGACGGACAAGCTTGACGGATTTCGGCACAGCTTCAGAGCTCCGCGAGCGTCTGATAGTCGCGCAGAAAAGCGAAAGCAGCACGGGCGCGTTGATCCGCGTACACGGCGCAGTACCCTGGGGCAAACACAAGCGTGTCGCTATGCTCGTGATGCATTTCGGCCATCCTGACCCCGAAATGCACTCGCATCACGCGACAAGTGATTATGCCGCGACCGTCCTGCGTCCGCAGCGTCGCACCACGATGCGGTGCGACACGGCTCCCACAATGACTCTACGGCGCGATGCGTCTCCTGCTTCGCCCGTCGACGCGCGCCTATCGCGGGCTCCTCGACTTCGCCTTCGGCTCTCCATGTCTCGTCGTAAGCAGCATGAATTGCTCGTACTCGAGAGGGCTCAAGCCGAAATCGATGGCGACGGCCGCCCACACCGCGGCGATGTTCATTTCGATGCCTTTGCGTTCGCCAAGCCGTTGGCACAACCAAAAGGCGCGGCGCAATGCCGCCCCGGCGCGAAGCCCGGAATCTGCGATGCTCTTCAGCGCCACCGCGATGCGCTCGTCGTGCCCGTGGACCGGCCGCCCGTAGCCGTGCAGAACGCGCCGGGTTTCCATCTGTCGCACGAGCCAGCGCTCGCGGTCCGCGACCGCTTCGGGGACCTCCGCTTGAACGTCGTAAGCCAGGCGCAGCGCGCGAAAGCCGTACGCGACACTGTTGCTGGCCGCGATCGCAGCGCTCATGGAAAGTCCGGGATCTACGCGGGCAGAGCCCAGATAACCAGCAATGCGATTGCACCAAATGCGCGCGTCGGGATAGCCCGTACCGACCCACATCTGCTCAAACACTCGCGCCGCGGATGCTTCGAAACGGCGTCCGGTTACCGAGAACAAGAGGTAGTGAACGAACCCGAGATCGAGGCAGTCGTGGTGCAAATCGCGCCCGTGCACGACCACTTGGCTACCGAGAATGGCGATGCCCGCCGAAGCCTGCATTTGTGGCAGGGGCGCTTGGGGTCTCGGCGCCTCGTTCCTACCTTCAGTCAATGCCCACCTCGCGCATTAGCTGAGCAAGGTCGAGCTTTCGAGCCGCAGGCCACGTCCCATCGTAGACATAGCGATCCGAGAAGAACGGAAATGCTTGCACCCCGCCGCGGCGTGCCTTCTGCGCTTCGGCCAACGCCGGGCCCAGGCGGTACAACAGAAATGACCGCTCCGCCTCCTCCGCTCCCAAACCATGGTCCGCGAACGTGAGCGCCGCGAGCCCAGCCTGATTGAGCGATCCCGACACTTCGCAGATCGCGCGCCGATTTTCAAGAAAGAACCCGATCCGCGGCGGCGATTCGCGTCCCGCGTGAAGCTCGGACATCCGGGTTGCGGCGCCAAGCACGGCTCGCGCGCGTACGGCACTCAGGAAGCCGAATCCCGGCGAGAAGTCCGGGTCCAAAGTCTCCGGGTGTGGACGCCGGCGAAATACCGCACACCACGCTCCGACTTCGAGTGGTAGCTGAGCCAAGACCTGCACGCATTCACGAAGCGCCGGAAGGCCAGTAAGCGGATTATCGTACCACGCAGCGGCCGTGATCGCTGCGGACGCGAGCGAGGCCCCCGCCACACAGGCATTCCGTGCTGCTTCGACGCCTTCGTCGAACAGGTCCTCCGCGCCGAGCTCGCGAGCCAGGCCGGCCATGCACGCACAACTCATTTGGGGATCCCGACGGCGAGGCCGAGCACTCGATCTGCCATCGGCGGCACGGCGCTGCGATCGATGCACACGTCGATCACACAAGGACCACCCGCGTCCTCGGACAGCCAGGCGCGCGGCACTCGCGCCAACTGCGCCACGCGCGAAACCCGCGTTCCGCGCGCGCCGCAGGCTTTGGCCAACCTGTCGAAACGTACGGGGGCAATCTCGTGTGCGATCGACTCGGCGCCCGCGAGCCGCTGGCCGTGACGGACCATGCCGAGGCCCGAATCGTTCAGCACCATGTACGTGACCGGCAGGTTCTGCTCGACCGCCACGGTCAGCTCGAGGCTTGACATTAGCATTGAACCGTCCCCGCAAATACAGAGCGTGCGACGCGGGCTCGCGACCGCGGCACCGATCACCGCCCCGATTGCCCAGCACATGGTGGAAAGCCCCATCGCGACGCGATACGTGTCCGGTCTGGTGCGCACTAGGTCGCGCGTCGACCACGAGAAGCTGTTGCCCGCATCGACGTGGACCACCACGTCTTCTGGCAACTCGTGACTCAGCCAGCGCATCAGGTCCGTGGGATGCACCGCGGCCTGACTCGAGCCCCGCACGAGGCACGGCGAGCGCGGTGCTTTCGGCTTTCGCTGACTGCGCGCCGATTGTGGCGCCCGTTCGCATAGCCAGTCGATAGCACGCCCGGGATCGGCGATTACTGGACGAGCGGATGCGACGCGGTAAGCATGGCCGATGTGACGATCGACCGAGTAGAGCGGTACCCGCGGAATAACGGCCCAAGCGTTCGTCGAAAGCTCGTCGAAGGTCGCGCCGAAAGCGATCAGCAAGTCTGCGGCGGCAACGGCGCGCGCCGCTTCGACATGGCCCGAAAAGCCCAGAACACCGCAGTAACTGGGATCGGAATGGGTGACCCAGCGCTTGCCCGCTGGGCTCGACACCACATTGGCGCCGATGCCATCGGCGAGCGTCAGGAGCCGCTGCGCTGCGGGTCCTGCGTCGTCGCCGACGTAGAACACGGGATTTTGCGAAGTGAACAAGGCCTCCGCGAGCGCCTCGATCGCCTCACGGTCCATGGCCATCGAAACCCAGCGAGCCGCCAACGGCTCCGGTATCGGACCCGGCGCACGCGCGGCCAGAATGTCGGACGAGATCGAGAGGTGTACCGGACCCGTCGGACTTGACAGCGCAATGCTTAAGGCTCGCGCTAGTTTGTGCGCTAGCTGATCGGCATGGGTGACGATCGACGAGTAGCGGGTGCATTCGCTCAGCATTTTCTCGAGATCGTACCCGTCGCTCGAAGAGTCCTGCAGCGCCCCGCGGCCTTGCTTCGAGAGCGCGACTTGAGGCGTGATCACCAACATCGCGATGCGGTCCGCGTGCGCCGACATGACCGCGGTGAGCAGGTTGGTGATCCCGGGGCCGGTGGTCGCGGTGCAGACCGCCATTCGGCCCGTGGCGCGATAATAACCGTCGGCTGCGAATGCGGCGCCGGCTTCGCTGCGAGTCGGAGTCAGTTTAACCAGACCCGCACGTTGCTGTCGCGACAGCGCATTGAACAGCGGCTCGATGGCGCCGCCTGGAACCCCGAAGTAGTTCGTAATTCCGACCGATGTCAGCGCGATGACGAGTTGATCCGCCCAAGAAAGCGGATCGGCGGCTACCGGCGGAACGCGCGGCGCGACGGTATCGTCGCATCTGGCAAGTGTCACCATTCTAACTCTCCGTAAGCGGGGTGTGGCTATCTCGCGGTGTCGCCCCGATGATTGCGGTGCGCATAACAGCACCATCGCGTCGAGTTGGTCGTTGCTGGATGTCAGACCGCCCGCGGATCGACTGGCGACATTCTCCAACTCGCTATCCCTTTCGTTCCGTCATTCCGCCCGTCGACGAGAAAGGTTCAACAGCCCTATGACAACTCGTTGCTGTCCGCCGATGAGGAGCGCATTCAAATCGGCGCGATTTGCAAGTCGAGGGTCGCGACAGTGATGCCATCGACCGTACGCACTACGCGGGCGATCGCGATCGGACAATATGGGACAGACCAGGTCTGTCCCGTATTAATGCAAGAGCGACGTCGTAGTCTACGTCCGGACTCCGACGACACAGGGTGTGACCCCGGCCCTTTAGCCAACACTCCTATGTGTACATCAGCAAGTTGTTTCCGAGTCATTGAACCTTTCGTGTCGAACAAGGTGATAACGTCACGAAGAACAAGAACGGTAGCAGCCTTCACGGTGCACGTCCTCGCTCTTCACCCAATCCGGAGCGACGAGATCGCCTCGGACATTACTAACTTTATTTGAGTGAATGAATATAGGAGTAAGCAAACATGAGTACGAAAAATCGTTTGATGGCCGTCGCCGCTGTTTCCCTGGTGACGCTGGGGAGCAACGCCTATGCAGTTGACAGGAAGGTCATGCCGGGTTCTGCCTGTCAACCAAGATCCCCGGATAATGGGCAAGACATCTTCGCGCTCCTTGACGGAGTCACGAATTCGAATCCAACGGATCTAGCATTTGTCCTATGCCCGATCGTGCGTGATAACACCAGCACGAACCCGAACGGGTTACTGCAAGTTCAACTGCTTGTTAAAGGAAGTTCCAATGATGAACTGGTATCGTGCGTTTTAGATAGTCGTCAGGCTAATGGAACCCGGATCCAACGTGACGAAGCCGCTACAGATGGCGGCCTCCTGGGTCTCATTGTTAAACAGAATGCCAGGATAGACGGCTACTATGTGGTTCAATGCGCGCTACCCCCGGGTGGCACAGTCGTTAGTTATTCATACGTCGAGTCGTCACCGACCGACGAAAATAACTAAGCGTTAGGAAAAACGCCATATCATCTTTTCTTCGTTTGCTCGTGGCTGGAGTCACCGTTACGGGGGTAGCGGCCGGGGGTTGGCAGAATTTCGACCAAACTCTACGCTCTTTCCCGACGCTGAATGGTCACCCCCGATTAGATCGTGGTTCTGACCATGCCGGATCTGGCCCTGGCGCTGCGGACGAAAAAGATGACCTAGCGCATCGAGCGATCGCCGATCTGAGGATCTGAGGACCCACGTCGCGCTCCTCAGGTCGGCTTTGGCCGAACTGCAGCAACTCCGCCGGCTCGATGTTGCGCATCGTGACCACCAACGACAAATGGCTTCCGAGAGGTAGGCGCAATACTGCCCAGGATACTGATGCATTCCGAGGAGCAGACTGACGGCACGATCAGCCCCGTGATCTATCTCGCCCGCGAGGGGCATGATCTCCCTCGACCGGAAACAACGCATCAGCACTAGCGTGCGGATAGCCGCACTGCGGCTTTTTACAGAGGCGCGAGGAACGAGCAGACACCATGGCAGAGATCAAGAACGTCGCTGGAACGGCTTTCATCGTGGCCGAGTACCGGGCCGAAGAGAATAGCGCGCCGGATCCTCTATACCGCGACTCGATCGTCGAGCTGTTTCTAAATGACGCAACCAGGCAGGCGGCCGCAAGCGCCTCGGTAGCAAACCCGACCGCCAAAGAGGGAGTGAAGCTTAGAACCCGGTATCTTGACGACGAACTGGACGAGCGAATCGCGCGCGGCTGCCGGCAAGTCGTGATCTTGGGATCGGGGCTCGACACTCGGGCGGTTCGCAAGCAAGCCGCCGGAGTGGCCTATTTTGAGCTCGACGACAAGGCGACCTTGGACCTGAAGAGAGCGCGGTTTACGGAGCATGGGATCCAGGCGGCACTTGTCTTGCCTCCGAAATCAATTGGACACGTCCGACCTGATTTTGTGAGAGTGCTCACCGGTATCAGGCAACCGCTTCAGCCACAGGCGCCACGCTCGATGGCCAATG
>JBOIDL010000106.1:0-12976 GCA_050740435.1 Gammaproteobacteria bacterium | reverse complement strand
CCTTTCGCCAGACCACTAGCATGGTGTCGTTGACGGCTTCCTCGATTAGGTCGTAGTGCTTGAGGACCTTGCCGAGGAAGCGACCTATACGAGGAGCATAGCGTTGATAAAGCACTGTCAAGGCCTGTGTGTCCTTGGCGGCCACGCGGGTAAGGAGTCGCCGATCGTCGTCCTCGGATCGCGACCGAGGGGCGAATTCTTTGCCTACGGAGTCGTTTTGCACGAGACTATCGTGGTCGTCAAACGTGCCCCCTAGGGCGGCCGTAACAGTTTTCATGAGCGTCCCCTCTCAGGAAGTAAATGGATTGATTCCAGGCCGTCAGCGTCAAGCAACCGGACGTGAATCCTGGTGCGTAGTAGACTAGGGGTTATTCGCGGCCCGAGTCGTCAGGAAAGGGTTAGGATCCGGTTAGGATTTCCAGAAGAGTCGCGTCGACTACGGGGGATGGAGATGGAACGAGGACTACGATGGGAATTCGCGCCGTTTCGCCTCGATCCGAGCGGATGGATGCTGTGGCGGGAGAACCAGCCGGTGGCTTTACCGCCCCGGGCTTTCTCTGTCCTGTGCCACTTAGTGGAACACGCCGGCGCGCTGGTGACCAAGGATGAGCTGCTGGATGCCGTCTGGCAGCACCGCTTTGTCAGCGAATCGGTCCTCAAAGTCTGCATCAACGAGCTGCGTAGAACGCTCGATGACAGCGCGAAGTCGCCGCGTTACATCGAGACGGTGGCGCGCCGCGGTTACCGCTTCATCGCCGCGCCGAAGCGCGTAGAGAAAGTCGCCGCGGTTCCCGAGCAGTCGCTGCCATTGACCGCCCCTGGTCTCATACGCGCAGCGGATCCCACCCACTACCTGCTTGAACGCACCGAACCGCTGGCACAGTTGCAGCGGCTGTTCGAGCGCGCGCAGTGTGGCGAGCGGCAGGTGGTGTTCATCACCGGGGAGGCAGGGATCGGCAAGACCACGGTCGTTGAGAGTTTCCTCGATCCTTTGGCGGAGCGTGGGGTCGGGGTGTTGTTGGGACGGTGCATCGAGCACTATGGCGCGGGCGAGGCGTTCCTGCCGGTCTTGGAAGCTTTGGACCGCTGTTGCCGAGCGACGGGGGGCTCGGGATTGATCACCCGACTTAAGCGGTGGGCGCCGACCTGGCTGGCGCAGATGCCGGGGCTTTTGAGTGCGCACGAAAACGAAGAATTACAGCGGGACATCGTCGGCGCGACCAAGGAGCGCATGCTCCGTGAGCTTGTCGGTGCCCTGGAAACGCTGTCCCAGGAGTTACCCCTCGTGCTGGTGCTCGAGGATTTGCACTGGAGCGATGCCGCCACGTTGGATGCGATTTCGCTGCTCGCGCAGCGGCGGGATCTGGCACGGCTGCTCATCGGCACTTACCGGCCCGTCGATGCCGCACACACCGAACACCCGATCAAGCGGCTCAGGCAGGATCTGCTCGCGCGCGGGCGCTGCATCGAACTTCCCCTGGCGCCATTCTCCCGGCTTGAGCTCGCGGCTTTTCTGTCGGCGTGGTTTCCAGGCACCGCCATGCCGGAGGTTGTTGTGGATGCGGTCTACGATCGCACGGAAGGACATCCTTTATTCGTGGTTAATCTCATCGATCACTGGACTGCGCGGGGCTTGCTCAGAGTAGCGGACGAACGCTGGGGCTTATCGGACCGGGTAGACGAGCTTGCCCTCGGTGTGCCGGAGCGGCTCCAGGCGCTGATCGAGCATCGGATTGGCGCTCTGGGTCCGGTGGAGCAACGGCTGCTAGCCGCAGCATCCGCGGCGGGCGAGGAGTGGTCAGCGGCACTCGTGGCTGCGGCGCTGAACATGGATTGCGATGCGGTTGACGAATGCTGTGAGGCCTTGGCCGAACGGGGGCAGATGATTGCACAGGCAGGGATCACAGAATGGCCAGATGGGACGGTAGCCGGCCGTTACCGGTTTCTGCATGCGCTTTATGAAGATTTCTTGTATCAGAGGCTCGCCGCCGCCCAGCGCGTCCGGTTCCACAAACGCCTGGCCGAGCGCTTGGCGGTGGCTTATGGCGAGCAATCTCGCGAGGTGGCGGCCGAGCTGGCCGATCATTTCGAGCGGGGTTGCGAATACGCACGAGCCGTGCGGTATTTGGGTGAGGCGGCGGAGAATGCGGCGCGGCACTACGCCAATCGCGAAGGGGTCGCCTACTTGAGCCGAGCGCTCGGGCTGGTCCATCGCCTACCGCCCTCGGAGCAAGTAGAGACACGGATCGGTGTGCTGCTACGTCGGGTGCTGGCGCGCAGCGCCATGGACGACCTCAGTGGTGCAATCGAGGATCTCAAGCTCGTGCTCGGTTGCGCCCGCGAGAAGCGCGACCAGCGTCTTGAGGTCAATACGCTGGTAGAAATCAGCCGTATCGCCCGCTGGTTGGATAGTCGCTATTGCTTAGAGACAGCAATCGAAGCGGAGGCGTGTAGTCGCGATCTGGAAAATGAGACCTTGAAAATGCGCGCTCAAGTGAATTGTGCCATGACGAATTTGCGTTTTACGGGATGGCGGGAAGAGAGCGCAACAGCCTCTCGCAGCGCCTTAGCAGTCATTCGCGCAGCGAGTGATCCGCGCTTGATTAACACGCTCCTCTACTCACACGCATGGATGGAGTGCCTATGCTCGAACTATGCGCTTGCTCGACAGGTTGCGGAAGAAGGTATGAGCATCGCTCGAAGCCTGAACGATGCTTACCATTTTATGGCCTGTTGGTGGTTTCAGCTGTGGTCGCTACTTTATTTGGGGAAACTTGGAGAGGCACGCCGCGGTTTATCCGACGCGCTCAGCATGGCGACAAAGAACGGGAACTCTTTCGGGGCAATGGTTTTTCGGCTCGTCCTTGCGCGGCTGCACGAAGAGGTACTGGATTTCGACGGCGCGCGCGGCCACTGCGCGCAGGTATTGAAGCTCGTTCGAGAGGGACGCGATCACACCATACGCAGCCACGGTCTTATCCTGGCAGGCAGGGCGCATCTGGGTCTCCAGGATCACCCACGTGCGCACGAGTGTTTCAGCAAGGCAATGCGCTTGGTTGAAAGCGAGCAGGGCATAACGGACTGGCAATGGTGTCTCCCGCTTTACCAGGGGCTGGGTGAATATTGGTTAGCGCAAAGCGATCTGACGCAAGCGCGGGGAATGGGGACCAAGCTTTGTGCGATTGCCGCGCCGCCACCGGAGCGCACCTACCTGGCTTTCGGGCACCGGCTACTCGCTGAGATCGCGATTGCGGATAGGCAATGGGATCAGGCGGAAGCGGAAGTCGCTGATGCATTTACTGCCATGATGGGCGCTCAGGCTGCCATCACTGAGTGGCGCGCATACGCGATTACACCTCCGGAATGTTCAAGCCCCAGTGCTGGGTCGGCAACGCCGCTTGCCGCATGGCGCGTTTATGCAACCGCCGCAAAGCTCTGCGAGCGGCAAGCCCGGCGATCCGAGGCCGAGAGCTTCAGGCAACAGAGCCGCGCCCTGATTCAACAGTTAGCCGACTCGCTGGATGCATCCGATCCCCTGCGCGGATCGCTGATCGCCGGACATGAACGCGCGATTCGTTCTACGGCAAGGGCTTCAAAATCGGGAGCAGCCTAGCGACCAGCCATCTCAGGATATCGAGCGGATAGAGCAGAATCACGAGCCGGGCGCCCTCCCGAATTGATTCGGCCCGACGAATCCTTGAATTGGCCGAGACCGGATAGAGCGGGGTTACCGTCTCGCGGAGGAAACGTCGAAACTGGAACTCAGAGATCGTGGAGCCATCCGATTTGGGCAATCCGAAGAAGAGTTCCGTGCGAGCGTATATATGGACTCCACCCGGTTTGCAAGATGAGGATCGATGATGGCTTTAACTTAATACGCCGCGACTCAAAAGCTTCCCGGCCGGGCGTCAAACCGATTGCTCCGCCCAATCCGCCACCGCCCAGGCGATCCGCGCGAGTTTGTTGGCCAGTGCCACGGCGGCGACATTGGCGCCGCGTCGGGCTTGAATCGCCACTGCCCAGCACGAGAGCCGATCGGTTTTACCCGCCGCGGCCGCAACACCGTGCGCGCTCCGTGAGCAAGGTACGCAGGTAGGTGTTGCCGCGTTTGCTGATGCCCAAGAGCCGTTGTTTCCCGCCGCTGGAGTGCTCGCGTGGCGTAAGCTCTAAGTTGGCCGCCATCTGGGGGCCGTTTTGAAACTGCTTGCCGTCGTTGACGGCGGCCACCAGTGCCGTGGCCGTGAGTGGGCCGATCCCGGGCAGCGCTCGCACCTTCACGCTACGCGCATCATACCGCGCAGGCGACTTTGACCCGCGCATCGTAGTCGCCGTTCATTCGAATCTCCACTTTGGCACATCACGATGCCGTTTAGGACAGGGTGGAGCCCATTCCATTAGGGCGCGTGCCCGCGCCATTCACTGGCTTTATGATTCCGTGGGCGACCAACGGGGGTGGACTTCATGCACTTGTTAGGCGGCATCTTCCTTTCCGATCTCCTGCTTGAGCCAAAGATTATGTGCGGCATATCGTCCAGGTCATGGACGAAGACGGCGGATTCGTAAACCTCGCCGGCCGGGCCGTCTACGCGCCACGTCCGCGCTGGCGGCCGCTCACGCGTTACGAGCAGCGCGCGCACGCGCGCGGGCATCGCATCCGGGAACTCCTATACGCACTCGCCTGAGCGGCCGCTACGTAAAGCTTGCGCGGCAAGGCCCACCTCCGACTGGCGGCTTTCAAGTGATCTCTTCATCGTGCCGATGACTCGCCCGTCCCGGTCCCGACGGCGTTCTGCGCCGTCGATGCGGCCGGTGATGTCGAGCCTGTCAACCATTTGATCCGCAGAACCCGCAGAGCTTCAACCGGTATGCGTATGCCAATAATAATCCGTATGGGTTTGTGGATCCGGATGGAAGGGCGCCAAAAGTTCCCTACCAGTTGAATTTTGATCTCGGCATCGGGGGAGGAGGGAGTTACGGCATGGGGTATGGCCGTACTTCTCGTGCACAGGCCCCCCTCGTACCACGGGTGAGGGGATAACGGAGGCTGCTGGCGGAAATCGTGGTACCGTACCTAGCTCGGAGGTTGCAAACAGCGCGTCCAAGAGTAGAGCACTCAATTCATACGATCCGCCAAACGATGGATTTTTAGGTGCGGGGCGCGATTTCACGTTGATCCCTGGTGCGCGCGTGGATCGTTATGGGAGAGATGCCGGTAGATTCTTGGCGCCCGAAGGTACGCCAATCCCAATGCGAGCGTTACCGCCCGGCACAACAGATAGAACCTATTCTGTTTTTGAAGTTACGAAGCCTCTTCAAGTAAATAAAGGCTGGCGAAATTGCCCCAGCTTACGCACAGCCGGGCCATGGGACACAATTCGTAACTGACCAAGCTATCCGCGATCTTATGGGCGGTGGTTATCTGAAGAGGGTTCAGCCATGAGCCCTCAGGAGATCGTGGATCGTCTGAAGCGCTATGGCGTTGATCCGAACGACGTGTTCAATGCCAATGGCGATCTGCTTGAAAACGATAAGTACCATCTGGTTAGCAGTGAAGGGGTATGGCAGGTGTACTATTCGGAACGCGGGCACAAATGGGATTATCGTGAGTTCAACTCTGAAAGCGATGCTTGTGAGTATTTGTGGAACTTGTTAGAGAAAGATGAAACCATCTGGCGATAATTCCTTGTTACAAAGAGAGCTCGCGTAGCGTGCGGTGAGGAACGAACCGCACGGCACGAGAACTAACCCGAGGACATCGCACCTCCCTCGGCATTGGTCGCGACCGGTGCGGTTCGTGTACGCGGTTTTATGCGTCTGCGCCCTGGTCGAGCCAGCGTAGCGTGCGCGTTGCGCACGATTAAAGTCCATGGTCTTGTTTCCTGCGCATGGCGCACGCTACGCTGGCTTCCAGACATGATGGGAGCAGCCGCAGTGTCATCGTGATTCTAAGGTACGAGCGGCTCTTGCACCTGCGACCAAATGTCGCAGATCGAACGGATTACCGGGCAGGTCGCGCGCTAGCCAATGAAGATCGGTCAAGTAGCGTTGACACTCGGCGCAGCCCGACGTAGATTGGTCAGAATTATGGTCAACCGAATATGGAGGACCCCGAGCATGAAAACACTCCCGCTATCCGAGGTCAAGACCAAGCTGAGCGGTCTGGTGGACGAGGTCCTGTCCACCGATGAAGATGTCGTTATCACCAAGAATGGCCGTCCTGCCGCCGTGCTGGTTAGCCCCAGCGAGCACGAAAGCTGGAAAGAGACCATTGCCATTCATCGCGACCGCGCTTTGATGAGCGAAATCAGGGCAGGGCTTGCGGCCCTGAAGAGCAAGAAGGCTAAGCTTTATACGCTAGAGGAACTTTTCACTGGCGGTGAGTAAGACCGGTGCGCCACCGACTCCGTGCACCGCCCCAGATTGCTGCCCTTATCGGTGGGTTACACCCACAGATCAAGAAGAAGCTCCGCAGCGCCTAAGCGGATCCTCTCTAATCCGTTGTGCGGCAAAGCGCTCAAGGATGAGCTTGACGGCCTGCGGAGTTTCCGCGTGGGGCGATTTCGCATCGTCTATCGCATCGCGGCGGGTCGTGTGGTCGAACTGGTCGCGATCGGGTCACGTGAGCGGATCTACGAAGAGACGTACCGGCTGATCACCAAAAAGCCTACCCTTCCGAGCCCGTAGCGCATAGTTCGACATAGCCACACTGTAGGTCGGAACCGGCTCCACAGGTTCCGACAAAACAGCGTCCGATCACCCGATGGCGCCGATTGATCGCACAAAGCCATGCGGTTCATCGAAGCTACCCATGCTACCCATGCGTCGGAAAGCCAGGTGCATGGATGCACCGCTGTCAGCTCCTGAGGACGGAACCCGAAAAGACGGTTCCGACCTACACGGGCTTGTTAGGTGGCATCTTCCTTTCGGATCTCCTGCTTGAGCCCTCTCCATGCCTCAAAGATATCGATCTGGCCCTTGATCGCGTCGGCGATCATAGCCTCATCGTCGTCAAGCCCACGGATGACGGCAATTCCTGCAACCGTCTCGAAATCAGTTGGGGGTCGGTCCCTATAGTCGCGGTAAGTCTTTCTTATCAGCTCGAGTCGGTGGGCGGTTTAAGGCGGCCTTGAACCAGAGCCCCGTCTCCCGCGCCGTGTTGGCCTCCGCCTGCCAATGGCGCGCAATCGCCGCCCGTTCGAGATCCGGATCGGTGATGCTACCGAGCACCTTCACCTCGTTAAAATCCTCCGTATATTCGGTGCTGGTAAGCGGTGGCGGTCCCGGCGAGGCGTACGGATCGATGCTCTATACGCCGAAGGGGATCATACGGCGAAACTGTGCCCCCGTAAACGGCAGCCGAAACTCGCCTGCCCCGGTCCCGGGAGGTAGCGTTTCGGCAACCTGGGTGCCGTCGTTAGCCCGCAGGGCGACGACCTGCTCTCCGACAAAGTGACCCCGCCCAAGGCCACTGGAGGCGCGCCCTCACCGCCGAGGGTGGCGAGCTCCTTCGCCAGCACGCCATCGAGGACACTCGCGTGCGAGGGGAGGAGGGCAATGAGGACCGCGTGAGCCGCCGCTGCGGCCGCGGCACGGCGATTACCCGCGATCGGCGCTCCATCGGGCGGTACAAGCGCGTACTCCCGCTTCGAGCGATGCCGGCCCCGGTCGATGCCATTGACTGCGTCGTACATGCTTACGGTGGTCATGGCATACAGGCGCGCGGCTGCGGGGGTGGAGATGTTGCCCACGCGGACGGTGTTCAGCGCCTGGTCAACCCAACGGCTCACGACATTGTCGGCCCACGCGTTCGTGGCATTGGTCATGACCAAGACAATACCCGCTAGCAGAAATGCAAACCTTCGCATATTGCTTAAGCATATCCTCCGTTTATCGCTCGTGGCGATAGAGTCAGCCTCGTAGCCGGGATGACTCCGGGGTGGAATCCGAGAGATCCACACCCAGCACGTCAAAAGATTGTTACGTTTCATCATCGTCACTCCCATTCAAAAGATGTTTGAAGACATGACGGCTCCGTCCCGAGTCACGAACATCGGCATTCGGTCACCCAGCTATGGGTACTTCACAGGTAATGCTCACTCGACGATTCCCTGCTACTGTCACTACAATCCGAGGAGAGCCAAACATTACCCATGCAGCACTACCCTATTCTCCCGTTACTGTTAGATAGACTTCCGTCAGCGCGTAGGAATAGGGATTGTCGAAGCCGTTGTCGACTACCACCTTCTTCTGCCTCTCTTCGAAGGGACAGGATCCCGTCTCGTCGATGAAGTGCCAGCGAGTGATGAGGAACCGATGTTCGCTGACCTTCGCACAGACCGTGTCGTCGTACCGGATCTCGTTGGACGCACGCTCATAGACCAGGCCCTGCACGAGCTTCCTGTAATCGCTGTAATATGAGTCGTAATCGCCAGGAAAGTCATTAACCGAAACCTGTATAGCTACTCTTCCACGGTCCGGGTTTATCGTGAACGCCGGGTGGATGAAGTTCGGATGAGTCGGTTCTTCATGGATCAAGACGGATCCTGCAGCAGCCGGACCTGCGAGCAGGGAGAGCAAGGCCGATGTCAATGGGACGTTCGCGGTAACTTTGCTTTTCATGTGAGTTGTCCTCAGGTTACGCTAATTCAATCCCCTATGCGGAGCCCACCTGTTGTTGACGCTCGCATTGGGAACGTCCAGCGTTGCGCATTGAGACGGGATAGACCAGAGGTTTTATTCCGGGGCAGAGTCGAGTGCGCCCGGCCGGGCAATGTTGGGAATAAAAATCCTCATAATGACTTCTTGCTGAGGGAACCGAAGGATGTGAGTGATTCGATGTGGGGATCGAAAAGAGGCCAGAAGAGGCGGCAAGAGCGGTTCAAAACGCTCACGCTACCGCATCTCGATATGCTGCTCGGGCTCGCGCGCAGGCGCATGAACGATACGGCGCTCGCGGAGGACTTGGTGCAGGATACCTAACGAGGCTCCGCCTCAGACCGACGAGATGTATGTCGTGAGTCCGGGGCATGGTGCATAATGGAAGGAGAGGTTCCGGTCGACGGTGAAGAACTGCAAGCAGTTCTTGCCAATGATGTAGGCCGCCGAGGCGGCGATCGATCCCTTGGGATCGGAGTCTAACCGGAGCCGATATGAGCATAGCACAAAGCGTCGCTGAGATCCTTCAAGGCTCGATCTCGGCCGGCCGAGCCAAGTGCAACTGATCTTCGACCGGCGCGTGAGCCGCAGGACTCCGGGCCGGTTTCGGAGCCGGGTGATCACCGAGGGGGTCGTCCCCTCCTTGGACGTCCACTACAAGAGCTCTCGTATCAAGCATATCACAAGGAGGGCCGGGCGCTGCGGACGGAGACCACCATCAACAACACACGCGACTTCGGGATCGGCAAACAACTCAAGAACCTGCCGGCCTTGCGGCAGATCGGCTTCCAAGCCAACCGACGTCTTCTGGACGTTCAAAGAGTTTCCCATGATTGCTCGATCGGTGAAGAGGCGTTTGAGAAGGTGGTACGGCCCATCGAGGTGGAGGGACAACGGGCTTCGGCGCTGCGGTTCGGAGAGGGACGTGTACAAGCGTTGTTCAGCGTCTTGGTGTTGTTCAGCCTGCAAGCGAGGGGTTTTACCAATTCCGACATGCGAGCCTTGCTGGCTCAACTGCTGGGTCTCGACCCGGCCCATTACCCCAGGGCAGGATGAGCTACGATCTCCCCCGCTTGCGGCTGCATGGACTCATCGAGCGCATTCCACACCGCCATCGCTACGAACCCACGGCCCTGGGATTGCGCGTGGCGCTGTTCTTCTCCCGCACCTACACCCGGCTCTTGCGACCTATGCTCGCCGACATCGCTCCAAACGCGCGACCCAGCCACTCGCCGATCCAAACTGCCTTCGAGCGGCTTCAAACCCTCATCGACCAAGCCTGTCAGGAGGCAAAACTCGCCACCGGATAAACTTGACCCATTTGCATCACATTTCATGATGCAAGTACTCTAGCCGTGCCGCTGCGCGATGACGAAAGAGATGGGCGTGAACACCTGGGCCGCGTTTGCCGGCACGGACGAGAACGCGGTCGTGGACGGCGACTTTCGCCGTGCTCGAAGACGAATTGCAGCCGGTGCTCAAGAGTCTCCGCGCCGAGGGCATCAACATCGTCGCCATCCATCACCACATGACGCATGAAGAGCCGCGCATTCTTTTTGCACTACTGGGGCAAGGGCAACGCCGAGTTGCAGGCCCGCAGTCTTAAGAAAGCGCTTGATGCTCAGAAAACCGCAAAGTGAACACCAACCGGAGAATCTATGAAAACACTCAACGCTCTTCTGCTTATGACCGCTCTTACCACTTCAGCCACTTTCGCACAGACCGTGAACTTCGATGACGCCAAGTCCGGGGAATTGCCCGCGAACTGGATCGGCACGAAAACCGGCAAGGGCGATCAAAAGTGGACCGTTGAAAACGACGACGACGCCCCGTCGAAACCAAATGTGCTCAAGCAATCAGGCGAGGCCACATATCCCGTCGCACTTAAGAACGACACGAGTCTGAAAGACGGTTTCGTGGAAGTGAAGTTCAAGGCGATCAGCGGCAAGGAAGACCAGGCTGCGGGCGTCGTCTGGCGGGCGAAGGACGATCGATTCCAAATGGCCTTCTGGTCGAACTGGCCCATGGCTTCACCGTGACCGTGCCCGAGATCGAGCTACCCCCTTGGCCACAACCGATCTGCCGGGCCTGCGGCGGGCGACTGCGCTTCCATAGCGCCGCGCGTACCCCCGCAGCACTCGGCCTTTGCCCATGAGTGCCGGGCCGCCGGATTCGACGCCCTCGCAGCAAACGGATAGACCATAGCCACCACCACTTTTGCCAGGAGCCTCTGCGCTCGGTATTTCTGGCCAGGGCCCCTTTCACCCAACGCCAACTTTGCCTTGCCGGACGTGTCCCTTGCCCCCATCTGACCCGAGAAAACCCACCCCAAACCCATCCGCTAGTGCTACTCTGACCGGCTCACCCGTCAAGCCACCGCCATCCCTCACCACGCTGCCCGCCCGCTGCTGAAGCTTTCCCCTTATAAAAGCCCCGTGCCCGATGCCGGGCTTCTTGAACAATGGATTGAAACGACCAAACGACCTTTCAGGTCGTCTCAATCCTTATTGGTTAAGCGCCACCTGGCACCTATTGTACGAAGACGAGCAACACGCCAGATGGATCCACGACGTGAAGAACAAGCGAGTCGTCGACGGCTTCTGGCGGCTTGATGCGGATGTTGTCGAATTCACCGCTGCTCGCGACCTTGCGCGCTTCTTGGTGCCATGCCTCGACGTCATCAACTCCCATGACGACCATGAAGTTGTCAGCCCATTCCTTGACATAATAATCCTGCAGCCGGAAGCGATTGCCGTTGAGTTCAAAATCAGCCGTGCCGCCCCATCCCTCCGACATCGCAAATCCGAGTGCAGTGTAGAAACGCTTCGATTGCTCGAAGTCCTTCGCGGGCATGTACACCTTGAAATCGTTGATGCTCAGCGACACCGTCAACTCCTCACAGACCGTACGTTACGAATTTCAGCGCCTAACGACGCGAATCAGCCGCCAGACAAAGTGGCGGCAAATTTGCGCAAGCCAATTTGATGACGCTTTGGCTGGTCGGCTGCATTCGCTGGTTATACGACACCCTTACCCTCAGAACCAATAATCTGCAACACATCGCCCATCTCGTGGCAGGTCTTCAAAACTCTCGAGACCGTCGAAATGGTCAATGGGAATCTGCGCCACAGCCTCCGGTTCGGTCAGCCGCAGGTTCACCGCGATGCGACGCCGCCCGTCTTCGTTAGATTCCAGCGATCGCCAATATGTGACGCAGCCACATGCGGGGCAGAAATGAAACCCGATCGACTTGCCACGGATGTAGGCTTGGGTCGGACCCGAGACATTGATGCCTTCGCCTTCAAAGTCATAGGTCCACAGCACCCCGTAGCGGCGACATATGGTGCAATTGCACGCCGTCGCCGACTCGGGCATCCCGCCGAACCGCCATTGAACCGCACCGCAGTGGCAGGAACCTTCGATCATTTCAGTCACCGTTTCGATCTGGTGCGCCCCGTTTGGTCAGTACGTTAACAGGTGGATTGCGCCGCAGATTACGCGGCGCCGTATAACGTTTGAGCTCAGCCGCGTACGGAGGCCGCAGACTTCAGGATTCAGTTTCACCGTTTCGAGTATTCCCGGCACAAAGCCGCAGCAACGCTGCCAATAAGTTTGAAAGGTATTGGCTGCTCCAAAGGAAACTTCAAATTGCCTTTCTCGCCGCGATAGGGAAGTAGTGTCCTCTGGAGGTTCCTGTCGCCTTTCACAGGCGGGTAGACACCAATGTGTTTTTTGAATGCCGCAAAGTAGATAAAAACTCGATCCAATTTGAACGCGGGCAGCTGATAGCTAATGGTTTCAACTGCTTCAGGAACCTCAGCCTTTACGATCCGTCGGATCTCTTCAAGTATGTCTCGCACGTCAGGCGACGCCGATGCAATGTAGCCGTCAATACTCGTGACTTTGTGTTGTTCCTTCATAAGCATCCCCTGACCGCCTAACGAGAACGAGGTGAGGGGCGGCCGACGCAGGAGGCCGTCCCCCTCGACCGAGGAGTTAGGTTTAAGTAAACATTCCTCGATGCCCTCTCTTACGATGCCCTCTCTTACCGGAAAGAAATCTAGTCACAATGCCGGTACCGACTCCGGCGTCGAAATGTGACGTCGTGACTGGTCTCCGTTTCAACCAATACATGGGGTGGGGGCATGAATATCGCTGGGATTATACACCCTCGGCCAGGCCGTATCTCTTTTATATACCCTAACGTTGCAAAAAATCCGGTTGTTCGGCGGCTCACGCGGCTTTCAAAGCCGCCAGGTAATGCAACAGTTCCTCCTGGACCGCTTGATTGGCTGACATAGTGAGGGTGAGCTGTCCTTGC
>JBOIDL010000105.1:0-13293 GCA_050740435.1 Gammaproteobacteria bacterium | reverse complement strand
AAGGACTTAAGAGGCCTAAAACGGCTGAATGGCGACAAAGGAAGTGACTTAACATTATGATTTCTTATGTGTTTCTTATCGGCCTGCAAAGCCGTGTACGCCGGTTCGATTCCGACCCCAGCCTTCAGCGTTCGACTCGACGCGCATGCGGTTCGTGCAGTCGGCGAAGAAGCTGCTGACGGAGAACCTCAACGTGGTCAAGCAGCTCATCGGCGGGAAGCTCCCGGTGAACGGCCACACGCCCGAGGAGCTTGGCCGGGGCGAGGCGCGCATCATGAGCGTGGACGGTGAGACGCTCGCCGTCCACCGCGACGACGCTGGACGTTTGCACGCGGTGTCGGCGGACTGCACGCACATGGGGTGTCGCGTCGCATGGAACACCGCCGAACGCACCTGGGACTGCCCATGCCACGGCTCGCGGTTCACGCCGGACGGCGAGGTGATCCAGGCCCGGCGACGCAGCCGCTGAAGCCGCAGAGGATCCCCGCGAAGCACTAACTAACGCGCCGCGGCGCTCGCCGCGCCGACCCGGTCGGGTCGTGAAGCGGTTGCGTTCCTTGACGAGCGGATTAGTTGGCATCTTATCGTGGTTGAAGCGGCGAGGGATTAGGCATTATATTAATGTCGCGCCATAATGCTCTGAGGTCCGCGTATATGTCGAGAATGTTCACAGCCGTCTTGAGCGCATCTGGAGTTGGGCACTTTGTGGTCTCAGCCCAACGTCCAGAGAGACGACAAACGGTGCGCTCCTCGAAAACCTAACGTGGGTCGAGGCAAAGGATCGGCTCTCCGCCGACGAGACATGGAGAGCCGAAGGCGAAGTCGAGGAGCCCGCGATAGGCGCGCGTCGACGGGCGAAGCAGGAGACGCATCGCGCCGTAGAGTCATTGTGGGAGCCGTGTCGCACCGCATCGTGGTGCGACGCTGCGGACGCAGGACGGTCGCGGCATAATCACTTGTCGCGTGATGCGAGTGCATTTCGGGGTCAGGATGGCCGAAATGCATCACGAGCATAGCGACACGCTTGCGACACTGTGGTGGTCATCGCACTCGGTGCTGCAGCGAAGGAACACGGGCCCCATCTCAAGCTAGCTAACGATTGGATCATGGCCGGGTACTTCAAACGCCGCGTCATGGAACGCGCCGACGTTGTTGTCGCCCGACGGTCAACTACCATTTCTATCCGGCGTTCGTGAATTATCCGGGTTCGACATCGCTCAGGCAGGACACGGCTCGTGACCTCATCATCGACATCTGCAGAACCTTAGCCGCACACGGTCCGAAGCGATTCTATGTGCTGAACAGCGGAGTATCGACGCAAACTCTACTCAAGGCCGCGCAAGCGTTGCTCGCCCTCGACGGAATCCTTCTTTGATTCACGGACATCCTCGCAGTGGCCGATTCGGTCGTCAAGGCAGTCAGCGAACAGGGCGAAGGAACCCACGCCGATGAGATCGAGACGTCGATGATGCTCTACATCGCGCCGGACTCCGTGGACATGACAAAGGCGACGACGGACTTTCCCGCAGGCACGGAAGCGTGGACTCCGGTGAACAGCAATGCCGGCAACTATTCTGCCAGCGGCATTTATGGTGACGCGACTCTGGCGACGCGGGCTAAAGGCGAGAAAGTAGTGGAAGCGACGATTGCCGGCATTCTCAAGGACATCGAAGAGCTCCGAAGCCTGCGCGTGCCATAGCGAGCATTGCGGGGATTTCAGGATATTCATGCGTAGGAAGGGGTTTATTTTTTTGCGCATTACTAAACTTGACTCAATGCGTATAAGATCGGTTCAAACAAGGAATCTAGTAAGTGCACATCGCCGCCACGCTAGAGGGGAGTTACTCGCGGCGAAAGCTTTATGAACTCAACAAGAGGAGTGTAATCATGACCAGTGACGAGGTAATCTCCACCCTTAATGACTTGATTGAAACCTCCAAGGATGGCGAATATGGTTTTAACACCTGTGCGGAAGATGTGAAAGACATGCAACTCAAAAAGATCTTTACGGCGGCGGCGCAGCGATGTGCCGAAGGCGCCAACGAACTGCAAGAACAAGTACGCCGCTTAGGTGGAGATCCGGACAAACATAGCAGTGTCGCCGGGACCCTACATCGCGCCTGGGTGGATATCAAGGCGGCAATCACGGGCAAAGACGAGCAGGGAGTGCTCGAGGAATGCGAGCGCGGCGAAGATGTGGCGAAGAAAACCTATGAGAAAGCCTTAGCGAAAGGCTTACCGGACGATATCCGATCTATCGTTCAGCGGCAGTATCAGGGCGTAGTAGAGAATCATGACCGGGTGCGGGATTTGCGCAACCAGTACCGCAAAGCGAATTGAGCGGTGCGGCCGATCGCCATGGGTCTCATGGGCACTGCCAAAGCTTCGCCAAACCGATGGACGTGAGCATGATTGAGTTAACGGTCCAGTTCGTCTCGCTTGTCGAGTATTCACGGAACGCCTATGTTTCGTAAACTCACTTTAATTTCGCGATCGCGTAGTGTACGAAAACTCGATCGACACAGATTTATAAGCATTTTATAGCGCATTTTGGCCGCGCCAGGTGCTAAATGCCGAAGCGGTTGGGTGTCTTACGGGAGGCGGAGCCGGAGCAATCGAATAGCCGCGCCGGTGATCGGAATGGCGCCCGGGCGGATAAGTCAAGATGCGTGAAGATCTTGGCGATCACCGTGGGATCTCGATGGATCACGAACCGGATAACCCCTGAGCCCCATGCAGCCGTTAGTCAACTCAATCTGCTTTCGGCAATGACAATCCCGTCCCGACTCCAGTGCCAATGGCTGAAGTCATGCCGTCTTTGCCGTTGCCGGAGCTATAACGCGCCGTCGCGAACTTGGCTTCATACTCACAGCGGGCCTTGTCTTGCTGGATATCTGCTCGGGTCGCGCCAGTTTTAGACCAGTTGTCTCCCGAAGTGACGCAACCGGTTCGGCGGTCATCGCCGCCTTTCGCTTCAGGTTTGAGCTTCAGAGCCTCCACGTCGCGCACTTCGTTGGCCCAGCGCAAGGTGTTAAGCACCAGCGCCGAGCCCAATGGCATCAGCAGAGCCAGATGTTGCTTGGTATGCATTACCACATTGGCAATACCGACTTTGCCGGTCTTCAACAGGGTTTCACGCAGCAGTGCGTATACCTTGTCGCCGCGCTGATCGGGGATTAGGTAGTAAGGCGTATCCATAAACAGGGGTGAGATTTCCGATGCCTCGACGAAGGCGATGATGTCGATGGTTTGTGTTGCCTTCGGGTGTGCCGCGCGGATGTCTTCTTCACTTAAAACGACATAGCGGTCCTTCTCGAACTCGACGCCCATGACAATATTTTTCTTGGTGACTTCCTTGCCGGTGACCTTGTTGATCCGCTTGTAACCCACCGGGTCCGTGCTGCGTTTGTCCAGCCAGTCGAAATCGACGCCCGAAGGTGTCGTTGCCGGAACCAGGGCAACGGGTATGCGCACCAGACCAAAACTGACTGCGCCTTTCCAGATAGCCCTAGCCATGACAAAACTCTCCTCTTGACTGGCCCGAAGCCTTCTTCGGGCCGATACGTTTGCGCATCCGTGCGCTAATGGTTTGTTTGCTGCTGGAGTATTTCGCCCAGGGATCCTCGGCCAGATCAGCCAGGCGCGCGTGCAGGTTTTTGATATTCCAGGCGTTCGCACCTTTGATCTCAGCGACCTCTTCGCGATAGATCGGCACGGAGACAGGCAGCCCTTCACGTGCTCGCACGGCATAGGCTGCGATGGTGGTAGCGCCCTGCCCGTTGCGCAGGTAGTCGATGAAGATCCGCCCAACCCGATTCTTCGGTCCCGACACCGCCGAGAAACGCTCAGGCATCCGCTTGGCGATATGCTTGACGATGGCGTGGCTGAAATCCTTGACCCGGTCCCAACTGTCTTTCGGCTCGAGCGGCACGACGATATGAATACCCCTGCCGCCGCTGGTCTTCAGGAATGAGACTAATCCCAGTTCGTCGAGTACGCCCAGGGTCATACGGGTCGCTTCCACCATGCGCTTCCACGGCAAGGCCGGATCAGGGTCAAGATCGAGAATGAAACGGTCAGGTCGCTCCAGATCGCGGGTAGTAGCGTTCCAGGTATGCAGCTCGATGGTGTTCATCTGTAGGGCGCCGATCAGCGCTTGCTGGTTATCGATGATCATCACCGGCTGCCCGGAGTATTCCTTGCCCTGGATCGTGATCCCTGGAATCGAGAGGTGCTCGGCATGTTTCTGAAAGAACCGTTCGCCGCTGATGCCTTCCGGGGCGCGTACCAGTGCAACCGGCCGGTTCGCTAGCTGCGGAAGAATCCACTCAGCGGTCTGCGCGTAAAACTCGGCCAATCGCATCTTGGTCGTGCCACTGGTGTGGTCGATGATGCGGTCCGGATGGGTGATCGTGATCTGCTCGCTGGCCTTAGTGGTTTTCTTGGCTTTTGCCGTGGGCTTCGCGACTTTTTTCGCCGGACTTGGTTTCTCTTCGCTGATCTGCTTCGCTGGCTTGTCATCGCGCAGGCCGTGAAAAACCGAGTGCCGGACGATCCTCTCGCGGGTCATTTCTGCGTAAGCCACTTCAGCCAGCAACTCAGGCTTCAACCAGTGCACGCCTTTGGCATCGAAGCCTGTGGGTGGATTGCTCACCGAGGCGCGCTTGATTTCCAACCGCTTCAATCGAGCATGGATCGTTTGCAGCGTGGCTTCATTGAACCCCGTGCCGACTTTTCCGGCATAACGCAGCTCACCGCTGTCAGGGTCATGCAACCCAAGCAGCAGCGCCCCGAACGCACTGCGCTTGCCTTTAGGCTCGGTGTAGCCAACCAGCACGAATTCCTGGCGGTTCTTACACTTGAGCTTGATCCAGTCAGTGCTGCGACGGGAAACATAGGTGCTTCCCGCACGTTTGCCGATCAGGCCTTCCAGCTTCATCTGGCAGGCACTTTTCAGCATGGATTCTGGGGAATCGTCAAAGTCCTCGGAGAAGCACAGCACCGCATCTTCGTGACGCTCGAGCACAGTGCTCAGCGCTGCACGTCGCTCCTCCAGCGCCACCTCGCGCAGATCCATGCCGTTCAGGTAAGGCAGGTCGAATAGGTAGTAGACGATGCTGCCGCTTTGCTCTTTTTCGAAGGCATTCTGCAAAGCCTGGAAATCCGGGCGACCGTCCTTATCGGCCACGATCACCTCACCATCCACCCAGGCGGACTCCAATCCAAGGTTTGCCAGCGCCTCTGCCTGACGGGGCATCTTGGCCGTCCAGTCATGACCATTGCGGCTAAACAGCCGCACCTCGCCGTCGTTTATCCGCGCCATGATGCGATAACCATCGAACTTGATTTCGTAACGCCAATCACCACTTGGAGCGGCGTCAACCAAGATCGCCAGTTCCGGCTTGAGGCTCTCAGGGATGGCCGCCTTTTGGGCTCCGGTCAATGTTCCTTTCTTCACGGGTCGCTTCGGTGCTGAGGGTTTCTTGACTGGCTTGGGCCGCGCAGTCTTGGCCGCTGGCTTTTTCGGCACGAGCGTGCGATCGCTGAGCACACTGTCGGGTTGATCCTCCAGGATGTCGTATTCCTCTTCAGGTCGCGCAGCTTCATCCTTGGACTTGATGAGAAACCATTGCTCCTTTTTCCCGGCCATGTTCGTGCGCACCAGGTTCCAGACTCCACTGAGCTTTTCACCTTCCAGCTCGAACTTCAGCTTGCCTTTTTTATAAGCCTCGACCGGATCCTCGCGTGGGTGCCAGATACCCCGATCCCAGACGATGACCTCGCCCGCACCATAGTGCCCCTCAGGAATGCTGCCCTCGAAGGTGGCGTAATCGATCGGGTGCTCTTCGACATGTACCGCCAGGCGACGTACCTTCGGGTCGAGACTCGGTCCCTTTGGCACAGCCCAGCTTTTCAGGGCCCCTTCCAGCTCCAGTCGGAAGTCGTAATGCAAGTGACTGGCGTCATGCTTCTGGATGCAGAACCGCAAGGCATGGGCCGCAGCTGAACGTTTGCGCTTGGGCTTCGACTTCTTAGCGCCGGACGGTTCAGGCGTGGCCTCGAATTTGCGCTTGCGATTGTATTCTTCGAGTGGCTTGCCCATGAGAACACCTAAGGCTTGCTCTTCAAGTAGAGAGCCGCCCGCTGCGGCAAAAGTTTCACCGATCTACGCCCATGGGTGCCCCGCTCATCTCAACTCGAATGACCAACGGTCAATGCGGACGTTCATCGACTTCCCTCTCGCAGAGTGGATCGCTGGTAACGGTTTTAATTTATTTATAAAAAGCAGCTCGTTCCTCACTCCACGCGCGCGATTTCTTGCTGAGACTCTGTGGCATCGCCGAAAGTCCCGCCTGCTTCCGCTGGGCGGCCGTGGGCGGTTCGACGGTGCCAGATTTCCAGGATAGCGTCGGTGAGCGCGAGAATGACCGGGCCGAGGATGAGGCCCGCGGCGCCGAAGATCGCGAGACCGCCGACTATCGCGAAAAAGACTGGCACCGTGTGCAGACGCATCCTTTTCCCGACGAGGATCGGATAAAGCAGATTGTCGATCAGCGCGACGACGATGCCGCCCCACGCGGCGAGGATCGCCGCTTTGCCCCACTCTCCGCTCGCGGCGAGAAACACCGCGACCGGCACCCAAATGACAAAGGCGCCGAGCACCGGGACGATCGCGAGCAGCGCCATCACCGCACCCCAAAGGATCGACGCGGGCAGGCCGAGCCACCAGAACATCAGCCCGCCGAGCCCGCCTTGCACCGCGGCGACGACGAGCGTGCCGTAGAGGGTCGCGTGGATCGTGTCGGAGACGCGGCTGAATACTTCGTCGGTCTCGCGCTCCGAAAGCGGCACAAGCGAGCGCAATGTGGCGAGCGCTTCGCCGTGATCGCGGAAGAGGTAGAAGAGGACGAAAAGCGTGAGCAGCAGCTCGACGACCGCCCACGCGGAACCGGTCACGACTTGGGAAACGCGCTTGCCGACTTCCGCCGACATGTCTCGGAGCTGGCTGCCGAGATTGGCATGCTGCTCGATGGCGGAAAGCGCGCCGCCGAGTCGCGGGCTGCGCTCCAACTGTTCGCGCCATTTTCCGTCTTCAAGCCCGGACTGGATCGCTTTCACGCCCGTCGCCGCCTCGCGCACGATGCTGTTCCCGACGAAGATCGCCGGCGCCACGATCACCGCCGCGATGGTGAACACCGCGAGACTCGCGGCGAGGCCGGGTTTGTCGATCCGGCGCGCGATCCAGCCGTGCAGCGGATGCGCGACAACCGCGAGCGCGAACGCCCACGCAATCGGGCCCATGAACGGCTGCACGAGTTGCCAGCAAAGAATGAGCAGTAGCGCCGTCGTGGCCACGAGCACGATGACAAGAGCGTGATCTCGCGTCCACCAGCCTTCGCGGTTTACAGGCTGATCCGATGACGCTGAATAATTCATCGCGAGTCGCGACTTATGCACATGCCGCTCTCGTCAGCTCGATGGCGACGAGCACGAGCCAACAGGCGTTTTTCCGCGCCCCCTAGCCCCGCGTCGTTTAATAAATCTTGCGCGACGCTCATGACTGCCCGTCCCCGCGGGATGCGGAAGGACGCTCCGGCGCCAGTGCGGTGAGTCCCTGCTGCGCGCGCATCTCGGCGGTGACCGGAGCCGCGTTTCCCTCCGGCGCGATCGCGTGTCCGGTCGCCCTTGCATAGACCCGCGTGAATTCCGCTCCGGTCAAAAGAATCATCGACGTGTAGTACACCCAGAGCAGCACGAGGACCACAGAGCCTGCCGCGCCGTAGCTCGATGAGGTGCTTTGGAGGCCGAGATAGAAGCCGAGGAGGAACTTGCCGATTTCAAAAAACAGAGCGGTGACTGCCGCGCCGATCCAGACGTGACGCCAAGAGACGTTCGCGTCTGGCAGCACTTTAAAAATCAGCGCGAAGAGCGTGGTGACTATTCCCGCAGAAACGACGAATCCGGCGATGCCCGCGGCCGCTTCCGAAATCGGAAACACGCCGCCAAAATATTTCATGAGCGCCGCAAGCGCCGTGGTGAGCATGAGCGATGTGAGCAGCAGGAATCCGATGACGAGCACCATGCCGAACGACAAGAGCCGCTCTTTTACAAAGCCGAGCAGGCTACTGCTGCGGAGCGCTTTCACTTCCCAGATCGTATTCAGCGCATCCTTGAGCTGCCCGAAAACGCCCGATGCGCCGAGCAGCAGTGTCAGGAAGCCGATCGCGGTCGCCCACGCACTATCGCTGGGCTTGGATGCGCTTTGCACCATCGATTGCACGGCCTTTGCCGCTTCCGGCCCCATCATGCCGCGCAGTTGATCGTCGAGATGCCCACGCACGGCGTCCGGTCCGAGCACCCATCCGGCGATCCCGATGGCGATCACGAGGAGCGGCGCGATGGAAAAGATCGAGTAGAAAGCGAGCGCGGCGCTCAGCCGCAAAACCTTGTCCTCCATCCAATCGCCCGCCATTTCCTTGAGAAGGCTGCCGGTGGCGCGCAGTCTCGATCTCCAGGCGCTCATGCCGGTTCTATGCCGCCTTCTTGCGGCGCGCGGATTTCGCGGTAGCCCTGCGCCCGCCGGCTTTCGAGCCCAAGCGAGGCGTTCCCGAGCATTATCCTCAGAATTCCTTAGCCCATTGGAACAGGATGCTGTGACCGCCGAATCCCGGAGCTCGATCCGTATCCCGCAAGATCCCGAAGTTGTACACATAATTCAGCTCGACCGAGGACTTCCAAGGGGCGCCGCTGATGAGGCCTGCGCCTACGGAAGGCAAGGAATCCATCTGATTGGCGACCCGGCCGTCGTCTTGGAAGCGCGGACGGTCGACCCAGGCCCAGTTGGCGCGCACGTAAGGATAAAAGAAAAACAACGCCTCATAGCGGTAGCGCAGCTCGATGATCCCATAGCTGCGGGAGAAGAATTCATCGAATATCGCACCGGGAAGATCCGGGCGTGAGACGGCTTCCCACTCGTAGGCAGTTGGCCTGTTGAATAAACGGAAGGCTGAGAAGCGATCGAGATCTTTGCCGATCCCAGCGTGCAGGCTGGCCGTCAGACGGTGACGTTCGCTATCAAGCAAAGGGACGCCGCCTGCGGCGACGGCGTAGAGGCTCGCGGCGAAGTAGTCCTGCTCTGCCCCCGCATCGGCGATCCCAAACACTGCTTCTCCCCAATCGTGCCAATTCGCACGATGGCCATAGAGGAGATCTGCGCCGGCCGTGTAGCCCTGGTGTGCGAGCTCCATGAGATTGCGTTCCATGGCATCGGCCCGTACGCGTAGGTGTGCCCGTCCCTCATAGGTGTCTCTGGGCACGATGAAGCTGTTCGCCGTATCATCATCGGGCTCGAACCAGACGAAGCCGGGTTCGTAGGTCAGTGTGAGCTCTAGGGCATTGTCCTGGTGTCCTGGGACAAGCGGAGTGCGGTACCCCAGGCCCAACCCGCCGCGTATGTATTGCCACTCCAGATCGACCGCCTCGATACGCTGCCCTTCCACGTACTCGGGGCGGGCGAAGGGCACGTTGAAATTCTCGAAAGTCAAGACCGCCTCGGCGCCGCCCAGGAAGCGAGGGGAGACGTTATAGCGCACATCGTTGTACAGGCCGGAGAAGATCCCGCGGAAGCGCTGCTGGCCCTCCTCCGGGTTGCGCCACACGAAGATCGCCCCAAACGGTTGTAGCACATCCTCGCCTTGGTCGTCGGTGTCCTCCACCACCAGCGCTCCACCAAAGGGCAGGATATCCGGACTCGAGGGCCCATCGGGGATGTACTGCAATCCCAGGTTGAGCGCGGTCACGTGGCGGCGGTCACGTGCTGGTGCCGTGACCTGCTTGCTCCAGATCTCTGTATGGTAGGCCTCGCCCGCGCGTGGCGTGCGATACGCCTCGGCCTGCACCGGTTGTAACAGCAGGCTAGCGCTGGCGACACCGGCCCACCATAACCTAGCTTTCATCTTACCTCCAAGGCAACACGCTCTGGAACGTGCTTATCCGAGTTATCCTGTCCCTGCTCATCGAATTTGGGCAGCGCTCATGCTATTGCCCGGGTGTTGCTTTAATTTAACACTATTCAGCCCCCGGGTGGGTAATAACGGCATGGGTGGTCAGGCCGTGCTACCGCTCCCGATCGCGGACCACGGCTGGATCGACGGGACGGGTAAGCTGTAGTCGGTTCCGGTAAGCTGACCTAGACCGTTTCACTCTATCCATAATGAAGGAGGATGAGTACATGCCATCTTATCCCAGTAGCTCAGCACGATGAGCGGCGAGGGATGGTCAAGGGCTGGCTGTAAAATTTACATCGGCGACGGTAATCCTTCCCACTGTCAACGATGAGCTCGGTATTTCTCGGTCATCGCCTACTCGTGAACGTGCCTCACCGTGTCGTAAGACTTGGGCTTGCACCGGCAGGAACACAGGGCGGGTGCCTACCAGCTCACCCGCTGACGGAACTCAACCTCGGGTAGGGTTCGCTCAGATGAGTGGCCCGTGGGGCGGACCGCGGCTACGCTTCTCTTGGGCACGCGCGATCCGGTCGCCGTGCGTGCTGGCGCAAGCGTTGCCGAGCTGCAAGAGTGATGTCTCGTTGTAACTCCTCTCCGCCGATCCGTTGAGGGACGCCTTGCGATTCCTCCGGCACGAAACCTGCGGAACGCGTCAACGGCTTTAGCCCCGACGGCTTCAGTCCAAGAACGTCCGGAAGATTACATGCTTCGCAAGGTCGCAATCGCCGTAGCCATCCTCTTCGCCGTCGCCGTCGCGGCGCTGGTTGAGAACGCGACGTGGGCAAAGGATCCGGAGTTCGTCGCGATCGAGAAGCTCCGCTTCCGCATCAAGCTGCTTGAATTGTTTCGCGGCCGCGTGGTGATGCCTCATCTGAGGATCGAGGGACTGCGCGTAAACCTCGAGAAGGACGCCAAGGGCCAGGTTAACTGGCAGTTCACCGGCGCATCGCCGGCAGAGGCCGCGGCCGAGACTATCCTGCCCGAGGGCCGTACAGATTTCCCCGCCATCGGCGAGCTCAGCGTGCGGGATGCGCGGGTCGTGTATCGTGTCGCCGGCAAGACGCTGAGGGACGCGCAGATCGACGAGGCAACCGGTCACAGCGACAACCGGGGGGTCGTACTCCGAGCGCAGGGGAAATATCAGCAGCGGCCGTCGCAGCTGCGGATCGATGGAGACTCCGTCGGGCGACTGTGGGCTGCGGACCGTCCTTATCCGATCGAGATCAAGCTCGAGATCGGCGCGCCCCCTGACACACCGAAGGAGAGGTTCGCGGCGCACGCGAAGGGTACGCTTACCAACGCTTTCGACGAGGGCCGCTTCGCTTTGAAGCTCACGGTCGAAGGCTCCGATATGGCTCAGCTCTATCCACTCGCCGGCGTCGTGCTTCCCAAGACGCCGCCGTACTCGTTGGAGGGCATGCTCGGTAACAAAGGCGACGAGTGGAGGTTCGAGGACTTTCACGGTCGTATGGGCGACAGCGATCTAGCGGGAGACCTCGCCATTCGCACCGCTGCCGATCCACCGCGCATGGACGCACGCTTCGTTTCCGACAAGCTCGACTTCGACGATCTCGCGGGCTTGGTTGGCGCGCCGCCCTCAACTGGAGAAGGAGAGACCGCATCAGCCGAACAGAAGGCGGAGGCGAAGCAGCAGGAAGCGGAGAAGCGCATCATTCCGGCGACGGCGATCGAGCTCGAGCGCCTGCACGCCATGGACATACACGCGAAACTGGACGCGAAGCGCGTGATCACGACGCGGATCCCCATCGACAACCTGTCGCTCGCGATTACGCTCGAAGACGGCGTGCTGCAGGCCAAGCCGGCGCGCTTCAAGCTCGGGGAAGGAGCGATCGACCTTGCGGTGACCCTGCATGCCGATAGCAAGCCGGTGCGCGCCGAGGTCGAGGGAGACCTTCGCAATGTCCCGCTATGGGCGCTATTCAAGAGTACGGCGTTCCAAGACGAGAGCAGCGGCGTGATCGACGGGCGAATGCATCTCGGCTCCGAGGGTGGCTCGGTGCGCGAAATGGCGGCTCACGCCGACGGGGAGGCTTTCGTCGCGATGTCGCGCGGCAAGATCAGCCATCTGCTGATGGAGCTAATCGGGCTCGACGTATTCGAATCGATCGGCGTCGCGATCAGCGGCGACGAGCCAATCGAGATTCGTTGCGCGCTCGCCAAGCTCGAGGCCGAAAACGGACGCGTTAAGGTCGATCCGCTGGTCATGGACACGACTGATACCAAAATCACCGGCAAAGGAGAGGTGGACCTAGCGTCGGAAAAGATCAACGTGCTGGTCACGCCCTATTCCAAGGACTTTAGCCCGTTCACGTTGCGTTCCCCGATTCGCGTCGCCGGCAAGCTCGCCGATCGGGACGTGTTCCCGGACGCCGCGAAATTGGGCCCCGGCGACAGGCTCAAGCAAATCGTGAGCACGACGTTGTCGGCGATCATCGGCCTGTTGCCGCCGATGGATATGGTGCTAGCCAATGATAGTCCGTGCCGGGATCTGCTGACTGAGGTGCGCAAGTCGCACACCGAAGTATCGGAGACACCGGCTCATTGAATCGCTCGACGGCGGCAGTTCAGTTGGGGGGGGGCGACGGTTTTCCCGCCTCCTGCATTATGCGAACAACGCGCGGCGCGTAACATGGCAAGGAATGTCAAAACTCCGGCAAACTCGTAAGCAAAAGGGAAGAACCAACATGTAGACCTTGCTTTTGATCGTGCTCATTCTAGTAGATGCGATCGAAAATCACGATGGCGCTCCACGTATTGGGTTTCCTTTCTTGGCGATCGCGATGACGGCCATATGTTCCAACATTCAAGGCGTTAACCCTTTCCCGATTTAAACGCGTTGAAGTCGATCGAAGTCGATTTAACGACCCGCGCATTCAACGCCCGCTGCATGTAGCCGAGCGCGTGTCTTCCATCTTCTCGATCGATCGCCGCCACGCAATCCGCCGGTACAACGACGGAATAGTTGCGCAAATGAGCGTCGTTTGAGTCGGACGGCGCGAACGTTATGGGAGGGGCACGGCCGGGGTATCGCTCGAGCACCTATCTACCCGCTAGACATCAATAAGCCGTACCCGATTCATTCACCGCACACCGTCACCGTCAGCTCGCGCCTTTGGCCATGATACCGATGCTCCCACAGGTAGACCTTCCAGTTGCATAAATTCTGGGGTAAGCGGCGGGAAATGGCGTCGGACATAGGGTTTAGTGAGTGTTTTGCTTTTCGCTGGATCTCACCGCTGGTGAAGTCCAGCCCTTCGGGACTCTA
>JBOIDL010000104.1:0-13419 GCA_050740435.1 Gammaproteobacteria bacterium | reverse complement strand
CTGCATGGCTTTGATCATTTTTACGCGTAACGGGGTCATCGTTCATCTCCTCTGGTAAAGGCCCTTGTGGACCTTTCCAGAGTGTGAACGATGCCACTACGAAGAGAGAGCCAGAAAAGGCTCCGCGAAGCGGTTTAGTTCAACTAGTGATTATATAGTTTCTGGATATCACCCTGCCCATAGATATCGCAGTCCCTGCCTTGGTAAACAATATAGCCTTATTTTGACAAGAACCGGCCACCTGTATATCATACCCGTTAAAAGGGATATCTAGGCCGGGATGCCACGCTACTCCCACTCCCCGTTTATTTGTCCCAACGCTATGAAACCTGGTCCGGCAAGGTGTCGGCGTGCACCATCGACCACACTATGCAAAGTGGCTCCGATATTATTGGGATTTTTGCCGCAAATACGGCTACGAGCCGAACGACCAAAGAGTTTTCCGTTGTTCGACGAGAAGCTGCGTGCTAAGAATTCAGTCTGCGTTCCAGCGTCGGCAGGCGCGCCATGCGGCCTCGCTCTATTACGCATCGGCGCTACAAGATTTCCGCATCGGGCAAGGCTTGAGCGGGCGTTTTCAGGTTCAAGCCTCGAAAAATTACCTCGCGGTGTCGAGTGACCCAGTCAGCGGGGGGCAGGTGAACCCGCTTGGCGAACCGCCACTGGTTTAAGCAGAGGCGGCACCGACGGCGGTGCCGACGCTGAGACCGGAACGGAGACGTCTTAGAGGGGAAACGAAGCATCTTGACAAACAGGCTGTCGCGAAGGGACATACCACCAAGGAAATTAACGCATGCACTATGGCATGCACTATAATCTCGACTCATGGGGACATAACCCAGGACGCACAACTCGTAACTTAATGATTTGGCGGAGAGGGAGGGATTCGAACCCTCGTGGGGCGGCAAAGCCCCCAACCGATTTCGAGTCGGTGCCGTTGTGACCGCTTCGGTACCTCTCCTATCGTTGCGTTGGCAATATAGATTACGCTGTGAACACTCGGCTCACAACATTTGGTGGCGTGAATTTCGAAGCCTGCACAGGGCCCGCTCGCGGCAGCGCATACACCGGTCCCGGCCATGCCGCCGGAGGCGAGTTTATTGAGACGCGAAGCCTCCCACGGTCCGCGCAGCGGACGCTTATGGGTACGTTTACCGTCAAGCACGCTGGCCGACGAGGTGTTGCTTCAGTTGGCGCCGCTTCAACTTTAGGTTGGATTGCAATAAGTGTAATGACCACAGCGCTTGTGTATCCTCGGGTTTACGGGCATCGGCAATCAGCTCTTCAATGTCAGCGATCTCTTGCACGAGTTGTTGCCAGAGGTTTCGGTATTCGACTGGTTTCGCTTGCATGTTAGCGCTCTCGCAATATCCCATATCGGATTTGTATCGGGCATTATGTATACCAAACATTGCGAGCACGCTGCATGGATGTGACGATTGTGTTACGGGGAACGGCTCCGCGCCTCCAGAGTGGGGCGTAAACACCTGGGTCAAAACCGCAGGTAGCAGTCCCCCGTCGCCTATGAGCTACGCTGCTCAAGCCAACCTTGGATATGCGTTTGCACCAATCTAGTGAGCATCGTAATGTGCCCGGCTCCTTCGTTTAGCGCCGGGATGTAATGAAGCTGGCGCCCGCCTGCGTCGAGGTACGCCTTGCGGTAACGCAGGTCGATCTCTTCCAGGGTTTCCAGACACTCGGCGGCGAACCCCGGACAGACCACATCCACGTTATCGATCCCCTGCCTGGCCCACTCCAGCAAGGTATGATCGGTATACGGACGGAGCCATTCACGCGGGCCGAAACGCGACTGAAACGCGACCAGCCAACGGTCGCACTCTAAACCTAATCGGGCCGAAACGAGACGGGCGGTCTCTAGACATTGGGAATAATACGGATCCCCGTTGCGATGGTAGTCTTGCGGCAGGCCATGAAAGGAAAACAGTAATTTGCGCCCCGGATCGCGGCACCTCCAGGCTAAGGCAATGCTATCGGCGAGCGCTGCGATATAGTGCTTATAGCCGTGATAACTGGTAATGACCCGCATCTCGGGCAGCGAACGCCAGGTTTTTAGCGCCGCCGCCACGGCATCGAAGGCCGATCCGGTCGTGACCGAGGAATATTGCGGGTAGAGCGGTAAGACGAGAAGGCGCCTCATGCCGCCAGCACGAAGTCGATCGAGCGCTGCCTTGATGGACGGATCCCCGTAACGCATCCCGGCGCCGACCATGATCCCGGTGCCGAGTGCGCTACGCAACGATGCCTCGAGCGCGACCGCCTGGTGCTTTGTAACCACGAGCAGCGGCGATCCCTCATCGGTCCATATGCTGCGATAGGCCGGGGCGACCCGCCGTGGCCGCAGGCGTAAGATAAAGCCGTGGAGGATCGGCCACCACAGCAGCCGCGGCAACTCGACCACCCGTGGATCGGAGAGCATCTCGCCCAGGTAGCGCCGCACGGCCCGCGGCGTCGGCGCCTCCGGTGTGCCTAAATTAATCAGCAGCACGCCCAGAGTGATGTCCTCCTCTGCCATAGAAATTTTACGTTGCTGGTGCAATTACGACCCAAGAGAAGACATACGAGACCGGAAGCGCCCCTTCGTGGGGAGCCCCTGACGCACTCCTATCTATCGTATTCGAGCCGAGTGGCTTTTTGCTATAGTCTAAGGGGCGCGAAACAAATTCGTGTGCTTCGCCTAAGGGACTCAATAATGCCTACTGGCGCCCGGCCGCAAGACCGCCTGGGAGCATAGGGACCCGTAGCTCGCGGATCGCGTTAGGCAAACTCTGATAGGGCCGCGGAGGAACGCCTGCAAGCCGTAACCACGGTCCTCCCCGCCCGAGTGGGGGCGGACCGTGGTTTCGTTGCTCTTACGGTTGGTTGGGATCTAGGGGGGTGTCGGATTTGAGCACCTTCACGGCTTCTTCCGCATGGGTCGTGGCGACTTTGGCATCCCCCTGCTTGCCGTAATTGATGGCTTCCTGCAAGTGTTTGGCGGCATTTTGCAGTTTATAACTGCTGAACTCCTTTTGAGCCATGATGGCATGCTTCTGGGCCTCTTCCGCATGCTCGACGACCGCAGCGGCGTTGTCTTGCTTGCCGGCCGCTACCGCCTCCTGGGCATGCTTGAGCGCGTCCACCTGATGCGGAGACTTATGAGCCACCGAATCGACGGTGACGTCATAAGCACCGGCTCCAAATGCGGTTAACGTTCCTGCGACCAGTGCGGCGAGTGTCTTTTTATACGTCATGTTGATTACCCAGTTTCGATTGAATGAGTTCGCAGTATATCCGAAAGCCGGGTCCAAGGACACTTTGTAGGAGATTCCGATCACGCCCAGTCCCTACCTACGCACGCATAAAAAGCCGAGTACAACGGGGAGCTTGTCGAGGCTGGGCAGTTGGAATCTCGCTCCACGCGTCGTTATGTTACCCTAGACCCACTTGTGACCAACGGCCGAAAATGGGGACTAAGGGCATCGTCTTGGTATGGAGCTTCGCGGGTAACTATTGGTGGACCTTTCAAGAGCACTGCCATGCAGACGAGCGGTGAACAAGGTGCGGATAACGGCGGCACGCCACCATTGTTGTCGGTGGTAGTACCCGTCTATAACGAACAAGAAGTGGTCGGAAGGTTTCAACAGCGCCTAGCGGTCATACTCGATGGATTCTCCCAAGGGACGGAAATTATCTACGTTAACGACGGCAGCACGGACGGCACACTGGCTGTCCTGCACGAATTGCGAACCCATGATCCCCGCGTGGCCATTGTGGATTTGAGTCGGAATTTTGGGAAAGAGGATTGCGATGAGCGCCGGCCTTGAACATGCGCGCGGCGAGGCCGTCGTGATCATCGACGCGGATCTGCAAGACCCGCCGGAGGTGATCCCCGAGTTCGTCAGGGAGTGGCGGAACGGTTACGACGTCGTTTACGGCAGGCGCAGTGGCCAGAGAGGGCGAAAGCTGGTTGAAGAAGCTCACTGCGTTTGGGTTTTATCGCTTGATCCAAGCGGTGAGCCGGGCCAAGATCCCGGCGGATACTGGCGATTTCCGTTTGCTTAGCCGGCGCGCCGTGGAGTCCCTCGGGCTATTTCGCGAGCAGCACCGCTTCATGAAGGGGCTGTATAGTTGGATCGGCTATCCGCAGAAAGAGGTCCTATATCGGCGCGGGACCCGGTATCCAATGTTTTGAAGTATGGTTTGCAGAAGGCTTCCGTAACCGACGACCGTTGCGGTACTTTTCTTGAACAGCAGGTGAACTTGCGCGGGGCCACGGGGAGCTTACAATGCGTAATATACGGAAACTTTCCGTTTAAAACATGGAAACTTTCCGGCTACTCAATGTTACGAAGTTACGAAATCAAATTGGCCCTTGGAATGACAGACGCCTCGCTCGTAGAGAGACTCGCGGCAATTACGTTCAGGAAGTTTTTCAACTTCCTAGGGTGGGCAGGCGTGATGTTTATCCTCTACGGTGTAGTCTCGCAAAGTAGTGGGTCCGTGTGGCAGCCCATCGAACGCTGGGTGAACCCAACGTCGGCGTTCCTGACGCTTCTGGGCACAATTCTGACTGCCGCGTCCGTGTACTTCTATTCGGCCCAGACGCACCCACCCGAGCTCTTCAGCAGATTCATATCTGCGCCACTGACGATTGCTGCTGGCATTGCCACCATTGGATGGTTATTCAAGGGCCGCGGTTATCGGCCAGAGCCAAAACAGATTCCCCAAACCGACGATATGTTCGATGAAAAACATGCCCCAGGCACAGTGCTACGGAGGCAGCGATCTTCGCCAGCGCATAGGATTCCGTTAACCGCTTGGTGGCGAGAGTCAAGCTCGTGAAATTGAGCAAGATCAGGCCGATAGTCACGATCTGGAATATGTAATTGATAGCGATTGAATCGCGTAATAGAAGGGGCGGTATTCGGGCACCCGGTATGTTCCTGGACCCCAAGCAGTGGATCCCAATTAGGTCCAATTATCCTTGATCGGCGTTGAAAGGCGCCAATAGGTCGATTATTGCGCGCTCATCATGCTAAGCGAACCTCACACTCGGACTAACCTCCTCGACGCTGGCGCGCGCCGCCGGCGTAGCTTACCAGGTTTTTGTGAAATATTTCGCAACATCTCTCGCCTGGGTATGATAGTCTTGTTATTCGAGCAGCCCCCACTCCCCGATGGCGGGCGCAGTGGGAACGCTTGGACAGGGGGGCCGGTGTGCAACGGCAGACGCCAATCTCGCGGCTTGTTTTTTTATAGGCTCTTCTATCTCTAGAAGGAATACTGGGCATCTTTCAAGGGATTGCGAGATCGCAGGGAGTAGGGACGGACCACAACAACAACACTTTGCCGGAGGTTAAGAATGCACCACGAGAATACCATCATTTCGAACTTTTTAATGGGCGGTTTTCTAGCGTTATCACTGGCGGCATGCGATGGAAAACCAACCGATCCGTACCCGCCGACAACGACGGCGAAGCCGCCGAACGGAACGACGACGACAACGACGGGTCCGACGACGACGACAACGACGGGTCCGGGGACGACGACAACGACGGGTCCGACGACGACGACCAGCTCGATGTCGACGACTACGACGACCACCAGGTCGACGACGACCACGACGATACGCCGTGACGCGTGGAGCTTCGTGGGTATTGGAAACAACCAGGCGTGGACCGTGCGTAAAAACGGCGCTGCCCAGGGCCCGCCGACGCCGCAGCTGACGCCGGTGACTGTGCGAGTGGGCGACACCATCGAGTGGCGGGTCGACGCAATCCAGCATGGCTTGGTGTTTAACACCCAAGCCGCAGCCGAGGGGATGTTAACTTTCCAGCCCGGTGGCCAACTGCTCCAGAACAGCCCCGCTTGCTTCCCCCCGGACTTCACCTGGGGAACCAACAGGTGTTTCGTCGGGTTCCCGGCCGGAACCGTCCTGGCCCGGGCCACGGTGAAGGCCACGGGATCCCTTAGGTTCACGTGTGAGGTGCATGGACCGGGCAACATGACCGTTACCTTGAACGCATCACCCTAAGGTTCACAGAAATAGGACTTAGTGTGTGCCTACGCCTAGTCCCTTGCCCGCATCACGGGCAGGGGGCGGGGGCGCGGGAAGGAAGCGGCCAGGCTCACTTTTTTCGTCGCTCAATTCAATCGTCATCGGACTATCCAAATCCCCGCCCGTGGCACCCTCGGCCTGGGCGCGGGGTTTGGCCTCGCGTTGCTGCACGGTTATTCGCTCTATCGTATCCATGAACCGGGCGTTACCCAGCGGTTGAGCTTGACTCAGCGCTAGGCGGACAGGCGAAAGGGTTGGGATCGGAGAACTCCGCCGGCGCGTCGGAGGTAGACGCGGCATGAGAGCCCTTTCAGCGAGATTCTCTAAGCTCGACATAGCCTTCGTCTGCCTGCTGGGTCCGGTCGTACTTTTCTACTGCGTTCCGCCCCTGCGTTCTTATCAGAAATTCTGGCTCCAGAACTTCGACTACGGGATAGCGCTCAACTCTCTCAGCCTCTTGTCCCGGTTTACCGAACCGAACATGACGACACGAGGCGTGAACGCCTGGGCGGACAATCAGGACTACCTTCAGTTTTTTCTCTCCTGGCTGCTCTATCTTCCACAGGCACACTATTGGATATTGATCGTTTATTCTCTCGGCATCGTCGCCAGCGGTGTTGTGTCGTACTGCTGCCTGCGCGCGAGCCCTTGGCTCGCCCTCGGCATTCCTTTGTTCCTCTGGCTCTCTCCGTTAATGGTCAACATGAACATCGATGTGTTCCATACGGAGTCTTTCGCGACGGTGTTTCTGCTTGGTTGTTACTTCGCGGCCAAGCGCGGAAATCGGCTCGCCTACTTCGTCACTCTGGTTCTCGCGCTGATCTGCAAAGAGGACGTAGCGGTGACGGCGGGAGCGTTTACCGCGCTGGCCGCCTGGCGCTACCGCACCTTCAAACTTTCGCAGCGCGATTTCGTCATCGGACTTGCGCTTTGCGTGAGCTTGTTCGTCGTGAATCAGCTCGTCGTTCTGCCTCACTACAAGAGCGTCACCTGCCTCTGGCTCTCGAATGAGACGTTGACGAATGCGTACGGGCACACCTCCCCCTGGTTTTCGACTCTCCCGGAGAAGCTTGGGAGTTGGAGCGGGATCCGCGGGCAGTTCTTTTCTTCCGCCACCCTCGGTTATCTCGCGATGCTCCTCTGGCCCGCGCTCCTCATCCCCGAATGTGCGTTCCCTTGGCTTCTTGTCGCGCTTCCGGGGGCGCTCATCAACCTCATCGGCGGCGCATACCTCATCGAAGGCACCTATCACTACGATCATTCGACGATGGCGGCGGTCGCGATCACCCTCTGTGAAGCACTGCCGGGCGCCCGGCACATGGTCCCGCGGGTGGCGGCGCTGGTGTCCGTGCTGTTGCTGATGCACCTCGTTCCCCTCGAGTCCCACAAGTTGCGCCAAAGGCTTCCACAGCTGGCGAGCCGGGAGTTCTGGGACCTGGAAAAGAGCCCGCGGGTGACGGCGTTGGAGAAATTGGACAAGATTCTGCCGCCCGATGCGGTCATCTCCGCCGACTACACCTCCATCAACTACCTTATCGAGAGCCGTGAAAAGGTCTACATGTTCGAGAATCCGTTTCGGCCCGCCTATTTCGGAGTGTACGGCGCCTGTGACGGCAACAAGACTCCCTTGCGGAATCTGCCTGACGTCGATCTCGTCCTGGTTTCTCCCGATCGGGAGATCGATCCGTCAGTGAGGCAACTTCTCTCGGAGAAATTCGATCCGCACGAGATAGGAGCCGCCCCCAAGAGTATTCTGTTTCACGCGTTCATCCGAAAGGAAACCGAGTACAAGCTGAGAATCGAAGACTCGCTCCGTTTGGTCGAGCCGGCTCTGAGATGAACCCGAGATTGTCCACGTGTTGGGATCGTTCCTGCTTCGTCATCCGGCGGCTTCGCCAAGACGCTTGCGTGCAATCTCAAGATGGCGGCGAACATCGTCGGCCTCGCTCGATTCCGGAAAATCCTCGAGGAAACGGGCGAGGTGCTCGGCCGCCTCGCGCCATCGTCCGTCGCGATAGAGCATCATCGCCTCGAGGTGGCTGGCGTCTCGCGTAATCCCGGAGAGCGGCGCTCGATGGCGGATCCGGTCGACTATCGCGATCACCCCGTCGACGTCGCCCGATTGCTCGCGCTCGCGGACCAAATCGAGGAGCCGCTGAGGATCCTCGGCCCGCTCGAAAAGCGAGATCGCGAGAACGGCGAAGGTGAGGAGTGAAGCAAGGGTCGCGATCCCGAGCCTCGAGTGACGAGACGTCGGATCATGGGGCCCCCGAGCCACGGCCGAGCCTTGGGCTCGCCGAAACCGCCGAACGCCCCACGCGGCGGCCGCCAACCCGGCGAGACCCAAGGCCGAAAGCAATTGCCCCAGCAAAACCGGCAGCGTCGCCTCGTAACGAAGCTCGACGACCTCACGTTCGGGAACGACGAGCATGAATCCCGGCCCGGCGAGATGAATCGTCTCGGCGCCGGTCACCCGCCAGCGCGGGTGATAGGCGATTCGAATAAGGATCGGGTGACCCAAACGACAGCCACGAACGACGATCCGCTCTCGCTCGATCTCCTCGACCAGGGCCGGCGGCGTGGCATGCATCATCCCCTCGAGATCGACCGCCAAGCGGCGGTCAGTGAAGACCGGTAACGGTTCGAGGGTCTTGGCCCGCTTGAACCAGCGGTACGCCGCTTCCTTCCAGCCACGTAGCGGGAGCACCCGCAAAGGTTCGGTCAGCGGCACGGCATAGCGCCCGTCGGCAGCGACGATGCGATGGATCTCGTAGGGGCCGACGCTGATCTCGCGGGCGAGGCCAGGATGACGCGCCGCCGCCTGCTTGGCCTCATCACTGCGAAGGATCAACTGTGAGACCGCTAGCATGCGCAGATGGGCGACGGCGCGATCCAGATCGAAGCTTGCGCACCCCCACGCCGGGAAGGGGCACGAGGCCACCCGGGACACCTCCGATTGGACGAAGAACACGAACGGAGCGACCGGCGACGCCTGCATGTAGAGTCCCTCGAGCGTAGAACGGCCCGAGAGAAGCGGCAGGCTCTCGAAGGCGCGGGTGGTTCCGAGGGCTTCGTGGTCGTCGGAATGCTCGAACACGACACGAGGATCGCGAAAGTCTCCACGCAGGTGCTCGCTCAGGCGCTGCAGTTGACTCCAACCCGGCTTGGCCTCGAAGCCCGAATAGTTCCACTCGATCCAGGCGGGGACGTAGCTCTGCCGCGCGGCGACCCAAGGCAGAAGCGCGAGGAGGATCGCAATCGGCCAGATCTCCGGCGCACGCATTCTCGACAACACCCCACCGATCTCCGCCGCTGCGACGAGGCCGAGCGCGACCTGGAGAAATGGCAGGAAGCGGATGTCGACCACGCCAAGGGCGGGAGCCAAAAGGTAAAGCGCCGTGGCCACCGGCATCGCTGCCCACCAGATCCGCGCCGCGGCCATGGCGCCAAGGTCGCGCAGCCGTGGCGACAAAGCGCGAAGAACGACGGCGCCGGCGACGCCGGCCGCCGCCGGCCAGAGGATCGGAGGCAGCACCTCTGTCCACTCGCGAAAACCCCAAGCATCGGCATAGGGCGTGGTCCAGGGCGAAAACCACAGCAGCGGGACGAGCCAGGCTCCGAGCAAGAGAAAGGCGAGGCCGTGAATCGCCGTTAGCGCCGCCAGCCGCTCCATCCAGAAGCGCGGCGACGCCAGCAAGGCAAGAGTCGTCATCCCGAGCCAGAGCAGCGGATAACCGTGGGCGAAGCCGACCGCGGCGACCAAAAGCGCAGGCAGCGCGAGGCCGGCCCCGCGTACCAGAGCGCGATGGATGAAACCGAGGGCGGGAACGGCCAGCGCTAGCCCGAGCGAGTAGGCAAACTCGCCCGAGAGCGTCGAGGGCAGGTTCCCACCCCACACGGAGTTCGAGTCGATGAACAGAAACGCCAGCGTGGAAAGCGCACCGAGAGCCGGCCCGGGAAACGGAGATCCGGCCACGCGCAGGCCGAGGTACGCCCCGAGCGGAAGAAGAAACGTACCGAGCACGGTGCCAAGCTTGAAAGCGACGAGCATGGGTACGACGAGCGACGCCGCCGCCATCGCCAGGAAGGCGAGCGGGAAATAGAACTGGAAGATCGGAAAGCCACAGTAGTTGCCCGGGCACCAACCACTCACCTGCCCTGCGGGTAGGAGAACCTCGCGCAAGTAGACGGCCGAGTAGACGTGAGAAGCCATGTCACCACCGGCGGTCGTGGTCGACGAGAGCAGCAGTCGCTGCGGAAAGTAGGAGGCGAGAAAGGCGATCGAGACGACGAGCACGAGAGCGTCGGTGCCGAGCTGAGCCGAGCGGCGCGGCTCGAAAGCAAGGGCTCCATCTCTCGCCGAAGAGTGCCGGTAGCGGCCGGCGATGACGAGAAAACTCCACCAGCAGACGAGCACAAGCGCGCAGGACCAAAGCAGCCACCGGTTCTCCGCCAGCGCCGGAGGCTCGTCCGCGATCTCGATCGTCCCGCTGGCGACAGCCGTTTGATGGATCGGCCCCTCGTCGAGCTCGACCAGGGCGTGAATCGGATAGCGGCTGCCGGCCAAGGCAAACCGATTCTTGAGCATCACATCGACGATTACCGTGCCGGAGGCCGGAACCGTCGGCAGGCCGACGACGACGGCCGCAGAGAGCTCGCGTGGTAGGATCACGCGAAGATCCGGGATCCTCTCAATGTCGCCGAGATCACCGAGCTCGAGGCGCGCCGTGGCTTGGCCGAGGACTGCCGGGAGCTGCAGCCATTTTGCCGTGATCGAGGGTGGGGGAGGATCGCCGACGGACGCGAGGCCGACATGGACTGCCTGGGACGGGTATCCGTTGCGATCGGTGTAGTCGACGAAAACCGCGTACGGCCATTCGCCCGTGCGGTTCGACGGCATTACAACCGCCAGCCGTTCCTCGACGAGATGCCCAGGCTCGAGCTGATCCGATACCTCACCCCGAACGGTTTCGCCGACGAGCTCGAGTGCGGGGACGACGGCAAGCGCCGGCTCGTCGCCACGGTTCTCGATCTCGATGCTGACGATCAGCTGGCCGGATTCGGCCACGGCATTCGCTCGGATGGTGAGTGAGATCGATCCGGCGAGCGCAGCCTGGGCCGAGAGCAGCAGCGCGAGCCCGGCCGCAAGCGCTAAGCGGCAACCCTTCACTGCTCTCATCGTCATTACTGCAACCTTCAGCGCGTCTCAGCTCTCAGTCCTGCGCGACAGTCTATCAAGAACCGCAGAGAGGTTGTCGCGGCGAACAAGAATTTCAAACGCAGCGCGCGCGATCCGCGACATGGCGGCAGAGCTGATGCAATAATTGATGAGATGAACCTCGAATTCCAGCGCGCGCTCGATCGCTACGCGGGCGTGCCGCTCTGCGCGCTGTTTTCCTTTTTGGATTTTCTCCGGCGCGGCCCGAAAATCGCCGCCGCGCCGCCGCGGCAAATCCTGGTGATCCTGCTCTCCGAGATGGGCAGCCTGGTGCTCGCGCAGCCGATGTTCGCGCGCATCCGGCGGCGCTATCCGGACGCATCGATCCACGTGCTGCTGTTCGCGAGGAACCGCGAAGTGCTGGATCTGCTCGGCGTGATCCCCGCGGAAAACGTACTGACGCTGAGCGATCGCACCGTGAGGGGATTCGTCGCCGACAGCCTGCGGGTCCTCGGTGCGATGCGCTCGCTGAAATTCGACGCGGTCATCGACTGCGAACTGTTCGCCCGCGTGAGCAGCATCTTCTCCTATCTTTCCGGCGCAGCGCTGCGCGTGGGATTCCACCGGCACACGCAGGAAGGCCTCTACCGCGGCTCTTTCATCAACCGCCCGGTGCTGTACAACCCGTACCGGCATCTGTCGCAGCAGCTCGTGACCCTCGTCGAGGCCCTCGAGTCCGATACCGTGCCGCTCGCCAAGCACGCCGCCTCCGGCGAGCGCGGGCCGGCGCCGGTCGTGGCTTTTCCGAAGGAGGAACTGGAGCGCGCCGCGGCGCAATTGCACGCGGATTTTCCCGCGATCGGCGGCAAGGGCCTGGTGCTGGTCCATCCCGGTGGCGGCATCCTGCCGATACGCGCCTGGCCGCTCGAGCACTACTTTCGCCTCAGCGCCGATCTGCTGCGCGACGGATACGCGGTGGGCATCACAGGTCTCGCCGAGGACAAGCCCTTGGGCCGCGCCATCGTCGCGCACTGCGCAAGCCCGCTTTGCGTCGATCTCACCGGTTATACTCGCTCGATCCGGCATCTGCTGGCGCTGTTTCACCGGGCCTCGCTGCTCGTGACCAACGACGGCGGGCCGGGGCAGTTCGCGGCGCTGACGCCGATTCCCGTGCTCGTGTTTTTCGGGCCCGAGACGCCCGCACTTTACGGTCCGCTTTCGAGGAACGCCTACAGTTTCCACCTGGGCCTGCCGTGCTCTCCCTGCCTCACGGCATACAACCATCGCGCCTCGCCCTGCGACGGCGACAATCAGTGCCTGAAGCAAATCACGCCGGAGCGGGCGCTGTCGAAGGCCCGCGAATTGCTCGGGGCTTCCTCCGGTCCGGAAGGGCGCACGACGCATGAGCTTCATCGACAGATTCGCTAAGCTGCCCGCGATCGGGTGGATGCTGCGGCATCGCTTCCTGAAATTCGGCACCGTCGGCGCTTCGGGGACCTGCGTCAATCTCGGCGTGCTGTATCTGGCCCAGGAATTCCTTTTCGCGGCGGTTCAGCCGGCCGAGTCGCGGCTGAACGTCTCGCTCACCCTCGCGATTTTCTGCGCCACTGTCAACAATTTCGCCTGGAACCGGATGTGGACCTGGGCCGACCGCAGGCAGCGGAATCTCCACAAGTCGCTGCCCCTGCAGTTCGGCCAATACGCGCTGGCCTGCTGGCTCGCCATCGTGCTGCAGGTCGTTTTTACGAAGACTCTGGTCGGTCTTCGTTTCCACTACCTTCTTGCCAACCTGATCGCCATCGTGCTGGCGAGCATTTTCAACTTCGTGCTGAACGACCTCTGGGCGTTCGGCCGTATGAAATCCATGTCGATCGCGCGCGACCGGGAGCGATCGGCCGTCAAGGATGTCCGTGAGAATCGGTGAATCCCGGGCGCGCCTGGCCTGGTACCCTTGCGAGCCGCCGATGCTCGTCTGGCAGAGGATTGCGTCGACCGACGAGGCGCGCGGGCGGACAAGCCAGTGCGCTGCGCGCACGAAATTGAATCATGGCGCGAGGATGCGTTCGTGGACTGCGGTTAGCATGCTAGCAACAATAACTTGAACACTCAGGTCGTGTGTCTTATCATTCGCGGGTGGACATAGCGCGAACGATCGAGGCCAAGTACGTTGCGTTGGCGAACCGACTGGACGAGGCGACTCTGC
>JBOIDL010000103.1:0-13503 GCA_050740435.1 Gammaproteobacteria bacterium | reverse complement strand
CTCTCAATGCACTGATGAGTACCGTGTGCTTGGCACTCGGTACATTCAAAACTGTCGGCGTGTCTAACGGGTCCACGAAATACGCAGCGAAGTTCGCTGAACGGGCGAGGTCGTTTGAAGTGTCAGAAGGCCGTAGTCACTAAGCAGGCATCGTCGATTCAAGGGGCGTACCTTTCGCTTCGCTCGATAGCCACCTTGGGAGCGTAGTATAGCGCTTTTTTTTGACCGTGGTAGATAGGGATCACCGACGAGGCAGGCGCGCGGTGCGTGCGTGTTCCGGGGGATCACAACGCATCAAGGGGGCCCTTGGGTTTTGCGCAACTCCTTGGCGATCACACGCGCGAGATGCTTGTTGCGCGCATCGCGCAACGCAAGCTCCGCGCCCGTCCTGATCATGGCCATGGTCAGGCTGCCGGCTAGTAATAGCAGCAGCATCGCGATCCCCCAAGCGAGAAAATACGAAAGCCGCAAGCCGTCCGGCGCGCGCGACTCCTTCGCGGGCGCCTCGTCCGAGGCCGCCGTGTCCGAGGCCAGCACCCGATCCAGATGCGATCCGGATTCAACCGCTGTCGCCAGGACCTCGATGCGGTGGGGCATGCGATAAAGATTCCACGCTTCGATGACCACCTTAAGTCCTATCCACATACCCGCAATCACTAGCACGACCCCCAACAGCCGCACAAAGATGTCGATGTATTGAGTTGCCGCCGAGGCGAATCGCGACTCCTCGGGCAGCTCCTGCGGAGTGTATGGCATCGGGCGTTTAGAGGGTCGGACCGGCCAGACTTTATCGGCTTCTGCTCGCACGTGAATGCTGCGCTAGTACGTTATGCACCGCTTGATCGGTCTAACCGCCCGTATCGAGAAGAAGATCGTCACAAGCCGGCATGATCGATCAAGATCTCAGCGCCGTCAATTGGGCATTCGGTTCGCATACGGTTACAGCCCAACAATTGCTCCACTGACTCATAAAATCTATTCCCCGCGGTGGCCGCGGGGACCTTAGCGATGGGGTTTCCAAAGGGGAGAGGCGCAGCTCTCCCCTTTGGTCGCCCTACGGGGTTGCATACCCCGCGGTGGCGAAATCGATATTGACTCCGCGGAAGAGCCCGTTTTAGATGCCGCCGGCGCGGCCCTCCGCGCCAAAAACTGCAAAGGGCAAAAGCACAAAGGACAAAGGGTCAGTTGTCCTGGGCCAGACGAAAACCCAGGCCGTGGTTCCGGTAACCCGGTGCGCCCCCGTCACGGCAGGCCGAACGAACGACCCCCGGCCCGTTGAGCCAGGAACCGCCACGGATCACGCGCAGAGCGCAATCACCACCTGGTTTCTCTCCCCAGGCCGAACCATCCATGGGCGCACCTTTGTAGCTCTCATGCCAACAGTCCTGGACCCATTCCCACACATTGCCGAGCATATCGTGCACGCCAAAGGCGTTCGGCTGGAACGAACCGACCGGTGAGGGTTGCTTGCCATCCCATTGGCTGCCGCAGCCGGCGCAGTTGGCGTTGTTCTCCCCGACCTCATCGCCCCACCAATAGCGCGTCGTCGTGCCTGCCCGCGCGGCATATTCCCACTCGGCTTCCGTAGCCAGCCGTGCACCGGCCCACTGCGCGAACCGTTGCGCATCCTCCCAGGATACGCCCACTACTGGTTGCAGCGCTTGATTGAATTTCCGGTCGGCCCAGTATTCCGGTTCTTTCGCGTCCGCATTGTCTTGCATGAAGCGGGCATATTCTTCGTTTGTCACGGGGTGACGGCCCAGCGCTTTATTGAATTTCCGCTCGGCCCGGTATGCCCGTTCTTTCGCGTCCGCATTGGCCTGCATGAAACGCGCATATTCTTCGTTTGTCACGGGGTAACGGCCCAGATAGAACGGTTCGACCGTAACCTTGTGTTGGCGGCCTTCGCAGTCCTCGCGGTCACGCTCCGAGGCGGGCGACCCCATGAGGAACGCGTCGCCGGGAATGAGCACCAGCTCCACACCGCCGTTTTGCGTCAAACGAACGGCCTCTGCGGCCTGAGCCGCCGCTGCGTCTTGTTCCTTAGCGGGGTTGGTCGATGCGCACACAGAGGATCGTTGCGAATCGACTATCGCCCCGATGGTACCGATGAGCTCATGAAATCCTTCGGTCGCCGTGTCCCCGCTCCAGTCAACTAAATCGGCTGCCTGTATCGCCCGGAATCCAAGTGGCGGTTTGAGCCCTTCCAGAAGGACCGGTACCAGAATGCCCCGGGCGCGCCCCTCAGACGCCTCATCCCGTACCCACTCAGAACGGTTTGCCGCTGCCGACCATGCGACGACGACCACGCGTGTCGTCGCGAGTTCGCCTTCGATGACATCATGCCAGGTTTTCCCCGGCGGAATCCTGCGATCCCAAAACACCGACCAGCCTTTGCTTTCGAGCGCCTGTGCTAAGTGCCGTATGCGGCCGAGATCTTCCCGCGCATAGCTGATGAAGATGTCGCTCATGGTCCTTCCATTATCCTTCCAGACGACGTATCGCGGACCGGACACACCAACACGGAGCTTTCGGCGCACCTACCGGCCCCGTGTTGCGCCGTCCATGACATCGCTATTCGGCTTGCCCGTCCGTGTGCGGCCGGGAAACGGGCTCATGCACATCCACGCGCCACACCCGGCCGATCGTTGGATCACCCGGCTCCGGGCCACCGCACGACGCGGATGGACGGGGCCAGACGAAAACCCAGGTTGTTGTTCCGGTTATCCGGCGTGTTCCTGTTACAATAGGCCGATCGAATGTTCCTCGGTTCGTTGTTCCGAGAACCGCCGCGGATCACGCTGGTCGCCTTTCGGTCCATACCCCGCCGAAGATGATCCGTGAAAAGATGGCGCGCCGCAATCCTTCGGTATCGGCGTGCCCTGCGTACCCGATCCAGCTTTGCACCGAGGCGTCAATCGCCGCCTGGCGCACCGGCTCACTTCGATCGAGCCCTTCCGCTTTCCTCGGCATCTCTGCTATCCATTTGCGTGTCGCTTCACTCGCCATTACTCTTCTCATCGGGATGCCTCCTGATGCTTGAAATTAAACGCCGTCAAACGTTTAACCCCTAGGATGTCATCCCACCCCTTTTTACAGCAACTATAAACCTTCACCGTTTGCATGACCGAGACCCTTGAAGTTCATTGCCGAGGAGTAATCAAGGAAATTAGCGCAGGGCGGGTGATACCCTTTCTTGGCGCGGGAGTTAATCTGTGCGGACGTCCCGAGCAAGAGCCGTGGCAGATAGGTAAATATTTGCCGAATAGCGGCGAACTCGCAGAGTATCTAGCCGGGTACTTTGAGTATTCCAATCGCAGCACCCAAGACCTTGTCCGGGTGTCACAATATGCTTCTGTTATGATGGGCACCGGCCCTCTCTACGAAGAGTTGCACAAGGTGTTCGATGCCAATTACCAGCCGACGCCGGTGCATACCTTCTTTGCACAACTACCTTCTGTGCTGCGTGCAAACGGCCACCATTCCCCCTATCAACTCATTGTAACGACCAACTACGACGATGTACTTGAGCGCGCATTTAGCGACGCCAAAGAGCCATTCGACGTTGTGACTTACATGGCCGATAGCAAAGATCACGAAAAAAAAGGCAAGTTCCTACATTGGACACCAGACAAGAAACTCATTTCGATCGAGAGACCGAACGAATATTGGTTCCCATTGGATAAGAATAGAAACCTGCAGCGCACAGTAATTTTAAAAATTCATGGTGCGGTGGACCGTATTACCTCGGACCACGATAGTTACGTCATTACTGAAGACCATTACATCGATTTTCTGACCCGTGCTGATATTTCTACCCTCGTGCCCGTAACTCTTGCCGAAAAGCTTAAGAGGAGCCACTACCTCTTCTTAGGCTACAGTCTGAGCGACTGGAACCTCCGCGTCATCCTATACCGCATCTGGGGCGGGCAAAAACTTAGCTACCAGTCCTGGGCGATACTCCGAAGTCCATCTTCAATCGAGCAAAAGCAGTTCGAGCAAAAGCTTTGGAGCAAACGCGACGTGGAAATCCTTTATGTGCCGCTTGACGAATACGTGGGTACACTAACTAGGCTCATGCAAACGAAATAGGAATCTGGAAGTAGGCTATGAGCGAAGTTCACGGAGTACCGTACAAGGGCTTGATTCCTTACTTGGAGGAAGATGCGGCTTTCTTTTTTGGTCGGGAGTCAGAGAGGGAGATCATCACAGCCAATTTGTTGGCATCGCGTCTTACGGTCCTATACGGCGCCAGTGGAGTCGGTAAGACGTCCGTTCTTCGTGCTGCCGTTGCCCGCCATCTAAAGGAGCTGACACGGCGCAATCTAGCGGAAAACGGCAGCCCAGAATTCGTGGCAGTGGTATTCAGCTCCTGGCGTGATGACCCAGTCCGCGGATTACTTGAGGGAGTTCAAAATACCATTTTTCACGATCTTGGTGAACATTTCGCCCGGTCAGCGTCATTCTCACCAAGTCTCGCCGATAGTCTTTGCACGTATGCCCAGTCCGTGGGCGGTGAACTTCTAATTATTCTCGACCAATTCGAGGAATATTTCCTATATCACCCTTCCGAGGAAGGTGAAGGCACCTTTTCCCACGAGTTCCCACGAGCGGTCAACCACCCGAATCTGCAGGTCAATTTTCTGGTATCACTTCGTGAAGACGCTTTGGGAAAGCTTGATCGTTTCAAAGGGCGGATTCCGGGTTTATTTGATAACTATTTACGTCTGCAGCATCTAGACCGCGAGGGGGCGCGAGCTGCCATAGAGAAACCAATAGAACAGTACAATATTCTACAGGACTCCCTTGAGCGCCATGTCCGAATAGAACAAAAGTTGGTCGATACCGTTCTGCAACAGACCGAGGTCGGAAAGGTCGCTGTAGGCGAGATTGGTCGCGGTGTCGTCAAAGGCGAGAATCTGACTGGCCCGTCTTCGGCACACATCGAAACGCCCTACCTGCAATTAGTAATGACCCGTGTCTGGGAACATGAAATGCACTCGAACTCTCGCGTCCTTCGTCTGGTTACTTTCCAACATCTGGGTGGAGCAACACTGATCGCACACACCCATCTTGATGTGTTTATGAAAAAAATGGGAAAACGGGAGCGCAAGATTGCCGCGGCACTGTTTCATTATCTCGTCACCCCAGAGGGCTCAAAAATAGCTCTCACCGCAAAGGACTTGGCCTATTACACAAAAATGAGACAGCCCGAAGTGGAGAAGGTGTTAGGTCGGCTCAGCTCGCCTACCGCACGTATCTTGCACTCCATGGTTACTGGACACGACCAACATAAATTACAGCGCTTCGAGATTTTTCACGATGTGCTTGCCCCAGCAATACTCTACTGGCGTCGTCATTTCTTGGAAAGTCAGCTCAGCTGGTCGCGCATAGCAGACTTTTTATCTGGTGTTGGACTAAGTGTTGGCTACTCTGGATTAGGTATGTTACTAATCGTTCTGATAAATTTAACGCTTGCATTTGTAGCCCGAGCATTCTTTTGGCTAGAGAACTGGCTATTCAATTTCGTATCGGCGTCATAATGGAACGGATAGAGCCAGAGCACTTAGAACCAATAAGGATTGGGACGACCTGATAGGTCGCTAATCCATTGTTGGAGAAACCCGTCGTAGAGCGGGGTATAGCACCTTCGGAACGCTGTTTACCGTCAAGCCGATGCATTAAAGGGACGGGCGCGCAGCGGGGCGCTACCCGGGCTCGCGTCAACGTCCGTCATATCCCAGTCCTCGGAACGAATAAGAATTTTAAACGCCCGGTTTCGTGGAGAAGAAAAGTACAGTTGGGCCTATAGGGTGTCAAACACGCGAGATCGCGGTCGAGAATCGGGGATTGCCTGGGCCAATCATCGGCCGAGGCACCAAGTTTTAGGACTTTTGGCGTCTCTCGCGGGTGCGGGCCCAAGGGGGTTGTCGGCTCAGGGAGCTGAACACACGAGACCACAAGATAACGACCGCGACATCGCATTGGCTGGGCTTGGGACGGCGGTTATTGATCGCCTCTTGCGGCGTCAAGTGGGCATCCAGGGGGACCGGCGCACCGGGATCGTCCCAGGAAACCTCCTCGAGGTGGACCCGATCACGCAGGCTATATTCCTGTGAGAGCCTGCGGAGCACGGTTCGCGCTAACGCGCGTTCGTCGGAAACATCTCCCGGTGAGGATAGAAATATCTAGAGATCGAGACGCGCTGACATGCGCCTATTCTAGATTGCCCATCGCGGACGGCGCCAGATCGCGACCACATGAGGAGCAGAACGGCTAAGTCCGGTACCGGCGGGAGTGGATGGCTCTAAGGCAGGATTGGGGAAAACTTTGGCTCTGTAGAGCCGCCTGTCATGGCCACCCTACTTGCCTATACGACGGGGATCTGGAATAACTGGAAGAGCGGCGCCCGCATGGCGCCCTGGTAGGTCATGAGCTCGTGCAGGATGGGTAGAGGGCAGCGAAACCCATCGCTAAAATTCAGTTGGCACCTTGGGCCAATATTGGAGTGTTGGTGCTGCTAAAATGAAAAAGTGCCGTACACTATTGTGTTTGCCGAATCAGTTAAAGACCAATTGCAAGGCCCAACGGCTCCCCGGCGTACCGCGATATTTGATGCCATCGAAAGACAGCTTGTTCACGAACCTATGACTGAGACGAAGAATCGAAAACCTTTGCGACCGAATCCAATTGCCCCCTGGGAGTTACGCATCGGTGATGTGCGCGTATTTTATGAGGTGGCGGCTGATGAACCTGATACCGTTAGGATTCTGGCCGTTGGTCAGAAAAAAGGAAACACGTTATTCGTTGCAGGCAAGGAGATAAAGCTATGAAAGCGATTGAGCTATCGGAGGCATCAAAGCCGTTATCGGAATATGCGAAAGAATTAGATGAGGAGATCATCGTTTTGACCTCCGACCATAAACCCGTAGCGGCGCTTGTCTCTTTGAAGAATGTGGACAGAGAATCGTTGGCCTTGAGTACAGATCCAGAGTTTATGGCCATCATAGAGGCGGCTCGGGAGGAATTCAGGTCTGGCAAGAGGCTGTCGCTTGAAGAAATGAAGCGAGAGGTGTTGGGATAGGTTTGTACTACTGCTCGAATTCCCACTCCCAGTCAAACTCCCAGAGGCGCAGGGTCCTATCCTCACTTCCCGACAGGACATGGTGGCCGTCGGGAGAGAAACAGACAGCGGCGTGCCTTACGGAGCGCATATTCTTGCGAGAGGCGCTCAAGGACTGTGCGCGCTAGCGCGCGCTCGTCGGATACATCCCCCGGTGAGGATAACAATATCTTGATCTCACGGCGCGCTGGCATGCGGCTATTCTAGATTGCCCATCGCGGACGGCGCCAGATCAGGGCCGCGGCAGGCCGCAAAGGGACAAAGTTTGGCATTCCCCCCCCGCCTGTGTTCCAATTAAAGGGGGTCCAGCATGGAGGTCGCGATGGTGTCTATTGCCGCAACCCGGCGGATGGCGCCGGGGGATACTGAGCAGCGACAGGCGCTTGCGGCGCGCTACGTTGCGGTGCGGCGCGCAACCGAAGAGTTGTGCCGGCCGCTGGCGACGGAAGATTACGGCTTGCAGGCCATGGCGGATGCAAGCCCGCCGAAGTGGCATCTGGCGCATACCACCTGGTTTTTCGAGACCTTCCTGCTAAAGCCGTTTCTGCACGCTTATTCGGTTTTCCATCCGCGCTATGAATACCTCTTCAACTCCTACTACCAAACGATCGGCGCGCAGTACCCGCGCCCGGAGCGCGGTTTGTTATCCCGCCCCACGGTGGCGGAGGTCTATCGCTATCGCGCCCACGTGGACGCGGCCATGGCGGCGCTGCTGACGGCAGCACGTGCGGCCGATTTCGCCGAGGTCGCGCGCCGCACCGCACTCGGCTGTCATCACGAACAACAGCATCAGGAGTTGTTGCTCACCGACATCAAGTACAACTTCTCGGTCAATCCGCTGCGCCCGGCCTATCGAGCTGATTTGCCCGCAGCCGAGAAACCCGGGCCCGTGCCGTTGAGCTGGATCGATTATCAGGGCGGTATGTACGCCGCCGGCCACGCCGGCGCGGACTTCGCCTTCGATAACGAGCTGCCGCGGCACAGCGTGTATCTCCGGCCCTATGCTCTCGCTACACGGCTCGTCACCTGCGAAGACTACCTCGCATTCATCACCGCCGGCGGTTACCGCCGTCCCGAGATCTGGCTCGCCGATGGCTGGCGCACGGCATGCGAGCGCGGTTGGCAGGCGCCGCTTTACTGGGAGCAGATCGACGGCCGCTGGTGGCAGTTCACGCTTGCGGGGATGCGGCCGGTGAACGGGAACGAGCCGCTGTGTCATGTGAGCTATTATGAGGCCGATGCCTACGCACGCTTCCTCGGGAAGCGTTTGCCGAGCGAACAAGAGTGGGAAGTCGCCGCGAGCGTATTACCGATCGCAGGCAACTTGCGCGACAGCGGTTATCTGCACCCGGTGCCGGCCGCGCCGGGCGAATTGCCGCTGCAACGCTTCGGCGATGTGTGGGAGTGGACGCAAAGCTCATATTCGCCGTATCCCGGCTACCGGCCGCCCGCGGGTGCGCTCGGCGAATATAACGGCAAGTTCATGGTGAACCAGATGGTGTTGCGCGGCGGCTCGTGCGCAACACCCGCGGATCATCTGCGCGCCAGCTATCGCAACTTCTTCTATCCCGCGGATCGCTGGCAGTTCTCCGGCATACGCTTAGCGGAGGACAGGTGACAATACAACCGGTACTTATCTATGGCGAAGCGCCGGAGAGCTCCGATTTTCGGAACGGCGTGTTGCGCGGTTTGAGCGCGCAGCCGAAACACATCCCGCCGAAGTACTTTTACGATCGCCGTGGCTCGGCGCTTTTCGAGGAGATCTGCCGCTTACCGGAGTATTATCTGACGCGCGTGGAGACGGCCATTTTAAGCCGCTGCGCCCGCGAAATCGCGAAGCTTACCGGTCCCGACAGCGTGCTCATAGAGCTTGGCAGCGGCGCAAGCCGCAAGGTGCGCCTGCTGCTCGAAACGCTGCGGCCGTCGGTTTACCTTGCGGTGGACATCTCGCGCGAATTCCTGCTCGAGTCCACGCGCCGGCTCGCACGCGATTACCCCTGGCTCGAAGTGCATGCCGCCTGCGCCGACTTGTGCACGCCGTTTTCGGTTTCGGGGCTGGCGCAGGAGGGACGGCGGCTTGCGTTCTATCCGGGATCGAGCGTGGGCAACTTCGAGCCGGACGAGGCGCGCGCGTTACTGAGCCGCCTGCGCTCGCTGCTTGGCCGCGACGGCGGACTGGTGATTGGCGTGGATTTGAAGAAAGACCCGGCGATTCTGCACGCCGCCTACAACGACAGTGCCGGTATTACCGCGATGTTCAATCTCAATCTGCTGGTGCGTCTGCGGCGCGAGTTACGCGCCGACGTTGATAGTGCGGCGTTCGCGCACGACGCGTTCTACAACCAAGCAGCCGGCCGCATCGAGATGCATCTGGTGAGCCGCAAAGCGCAACGCATTCGCGTTGATGGGGTGGCTTTCACGTTTGCGGAAGGGGAAACCATTCACACCGAAAGCTCTTACAAATACACCCCCGCCGAGCTCAACGCGCTCGCCGGCGCCGCCGGCTACGGCGTTGAACGCACCTGGACCGATCCGGACCAGATGTTCGGCGTGTACTACTTGAGCGTGGCGACCTAGTCATACCGCGCCAGGGCACCCGCCCACTTGGGGGAAACGAGCAGGCGCGCGTGGTCGCTCATGAGATCAATTGGAGGAGCATGATGCTTCGTAACGCCAAACAAGCAGGCCGATATAAGCAATTGATGGGGCTTCCTGAAGCTCTGGTCGGCGAGATTATCAACGGCCAACTTCATACCCAGGCGCGCCCGGCAGGACCCCACGCGCTTGCGTGTTCTTCTCTGGAGATTGACATCGGGTCTGCTTATCACAAAGGACGCGGTGGTCCCGGAGGCTGGTGGATTTTCGTCGAACCAGAACTGCACTTCGTCCGCGATACCGAAGTGCTTGTGCCCGACCTCGCCGGCTGGCATAGGGAGCGCATGCCGCGCGTTCCCGAGGACCAACGCTTTGAAGTGGTTCCCGATTGGGTCTGTGAGGTGTTATCGCCCGCCACGGCCAAAAAAGACCGTATTCAGAAGATGCCCGTTTATGCGCGCTACGGCATGAGCTATCTTTGGCTGGTCGACCCGCTGGCGAGGACCTTGGAAACCTTCGAGCTGCACGACGGACGATGGGTCATGAGCGGGGTATTCAAGGACGATGACCAGGTCAGCGTGCCGCCTTTTACGGAGATTGCGTTGGCCTTGTCGGAACTGTGGGTCGAAGCGTGATACGAGCGAGCACGCGACGCAGCGATCGGGATGCGCAGAAGATTTATTCACAACCTCTGACGGGCTACTGCTGATATCCGCGTTCGTCATGCAAAGCGATATCGAGGCCTTGCAGCTCCGCCTGTTCGTTGACCCGCAAGCCGACCATCGCATCGACTACCTTGAGGATGAGGTAGCTCAAGATCGCCGTGTAAATCCAGGTGAACGCGACGGCCTTGAGCTGCGCCGCCACTTGGCCACTGATAGTCATGCCCGCGGCGAGTCCGATCCCGCCCAAGCTGCCCGCGCATACGCCGGTGAGTAAGGCGCCGGCCGTGCCGCCGATGGCGTGCACGCCGAAGGCATCGAGCGCATCGTCATAGCCTAGCCAACGCTTGAGGCGGGTGGACGCGAGGAAACACGCCACGCCGGCCGTGGCCCCGATCAACAAGGCCCCGAGCGGTCCGGCCGATCCCGCGGCGGGGGTGATCGCCACCAAGCCCGCTATCGCCCCGGTGGCGATGCCGAGCACGCTCGGTTTGCCATGGGCCGCCCATTCACTGAACATCCAGGCCAAGGCCGCGCTCGCGGCTGCTATCTGCACGACGGCCATCGCCATCCCGGCGACGCCGTCGGCGGCCCCGGCGCTGCCGGAATTGAACCCGAACCAGCCCACCCAGAGCATGGAAGCGCCCGTGACCGTGATTCTGAGATCGTGCGGTGGCATGGGTTTCTCGGGATAACCCCGGCGTTTGCCCAGCACGAGCGCGGCCATGAGCCCCGCGACACCGGCGTTGATGTGGACCACCGTGCCGCCGGCGAAGTCAAGCGCGCCCCAGCGCGATCCGATGAGCGATCCGGCGCCGCTCCAGACCATGTGGGCGAGCGGGCAATAGACGAGCGTGAGCCAAAGGCCCGTGAACCAGAGCATGGCCGAAAACTTCATACGTTCGGCGAAGGCACCGACCATGAGCGCCGGGGTCAGGATCGCGAAGCTCATTTGGAAAGTCATGAAAACGCTCTCGGGGACGCTCAGGTGCAGGCTGTCCCGTTCGACACCAGCCAGAAAGGCCTTGTTCAGGCTCCCTATAAAGGAGCCGAGATTGATGACCCCGTCCTGCATGCCGGTAGTATCGAAGGCCAGGCTGTACCCCCACAGCATCCACAGGACCGTCACCAGGGAGGTAATGGCGAAACACTGCATCATGACCGAGAGCACGTTCTTAGCCCGCACCATCCCGGCGTAGAACAATGACAACCCCGGCATCGTCATGAACAAGACCAGCGCCGTGGCGGTGAGCATCCAGGCAGTATCGCCCGAGTTTAAGCCGGGTGCGGTTGGGGCGACCGGCGTTTCTACCGGCGCGGTTGCGGAGGTCTCTGCCGGCGCCGGAGCGGTTTCCTCCGAGGGCGCTTGAGCGGGTAGCCCGGCGGCTGGTGCCGCCGCAGGGGTCGCGCTCGCCGGAGGGTCTGCCGGCGGGATCGGCTCGGCCATCACCGGCAAGGCCAAGACGCTTAGGAGCAGCACCAGCAATCCGGCGCGCGTGCTCAACATCATTCTCAATTCTCCTTCGGCCCGGCGCATGGCCGGACCCGATCGAGCGCCTCGCGCCCGGCAAGCAGTGCCGCCGCGAGCGAGAGCGGGACCAAGTGATAGACGGCGCGGTAGAGCAACAGCGCCGCCGCGAGGGATTCGGTCGAAATCAGGCCATGAAAGCTCAGGAGCAGGATGCTCTCGAAGACCCCGAGCCCGCCCGGCACATGGCTCACCATGCCGGCGAGCGTCGCGATCGAATAGACGGCGAGGAAGGCAATGAAGGGCACATCCGGCGCGTTCAAAAGCACGTACAAGCACCCCCCGGCGAACACGATGTCCGCGAGGGTGAAGAACAATTGCGCCATCGCGATCCGCGCGCTCGGTAATCGAAACCGCCAACGGCCGAACCGCATCGGCGCGCGCCGGAAAAAGAACAGAATAGCCAGCGTCACGAATAGGGCCAATCCGGAGACTCCGAGGCCGTGCAATAGCCCAGGCGGAACGGGTAGAAAGCGGCCTATGAGACCCGGGTGCAGGGTCAAGGCGGCCGCCCCCAGGACGAAGTTTCCGATCCCGTAGGCGACCATGCCGAAGAGGGTGACCTGGGCCACATCCAAGGCGCCGAGGCCGGCCGGGACATAGATACGGTAGCGCACCGAACCGCCCGAGACGATGTTGACGCCCACGGTATTGGCAATCGCGCAACCGCAGAAGGCCGCGAAGGCCACGGTGGGAAAGGCCACCGTCTGCCCGATGTAACGGAGCGCCGACCAGTCATAGCCGATGAGCACCGTATAGCTCGCGGCCGTCAGTAACAATGCGAGCCCCAATTGCGCGGGGGAGTGCTCGCGCACCTCGGCGAGCATGCGGTCGACATCCAGCTCCTGCAGAAGGTGGTAAATGGCCGAGCTCGCGGCCAAAAACAGGGCGAGCGACAAAAGCGGCATGAGCACGCGTTGCCCCCGGCTCGGCGGCGTCATCGCTTGAGCGATCTCATTGGCATCCGTCATGGGTGTCCGTATCTACTCTTCTAACTCAGTGAGGTAAGCCCCCGGCTTTGCCGGGGGACTCACGGTGGTTTGACCTATACTACGGTCGGTGTGAATCTCCGATCTCCGCCAAGAGAAGGGGATTCGAGATGAAAGAATATCAGAGTTTGAGTCATACGAGATGGGACTGCAAATATCACGTAGTGTTTATACCGAAGCGAAGGAAGAAGCGGATTTTCGGGGTGCTGCGTCGGCAGTTGGGGGAGATACTCCACGAGCTAGCGAGGCACAAGGAATCGAAGATTGTCGAGGGGCACCTGATGGGGGATCACGTGCATGTGTGTCTGAGTATTCCGCCGAAGTATGCGGTGGCGAATGTGGTCGGATACATCAAGGGGAAGAGTGCTATTCAGATCGCCAGGACGTTTGGTGGCCGACAGCGCAATTTCACCGGCGAGAACTTCTGGGCACGCGGTTACTTCGTCTCCACGGTGGGCTTGGAGGAAAACATGGTCCGAGCCTGTGAGATCCCCACGAATTTTACTCTGAGAGGCAGTGGTTTCGGATGAGTTCATCAAGGCAGCTGATGGCCGCAAGGAGGTCTCGCAAGCGCAAGGTCACCCGCGGGTCGTCGATGACTTTAAG
>JBOIDL010000102.1:0-13656 GCA_050740435.1 Gammaproteobacteria bacterium | reverse complement strand
GCCGGGGTGCGCCTACTTCGAAGCGCAGTGGAACCCGAAGGCCTGGAACGTTCCCCATCGCTTCCTCTTTATTCGCACGCGGGTCAAACAGCAATCCAAAGATCCCGTCCAACTCGATCTCTTCACCCCCCACCAATTCGGCTATGAGTTTAAGGTCATCCTCAGCAATAAATGCCTCAGTGCCCGCAAGCTGCTCGCCTTCCATAACGGCCGGGGCAGCCAGGAAGGCCTCTTCGCCGAGCTCAAAACCGACAATCAGCTCGATTATGTCCCTACCCGTACCTGGGTCGGTAATCAGATCTATCCGCTCTCGGTGCTGCTGGCCCACAACCTCGGCCGTGAACTCCAGATGATCGCCCATCCTCCCTCGCGCACGACTCTGGAGAAACGCCCTGCCTTGTGGGCCTTCGTGCGCCTTGACACCCTGCGGCGTCGGATCATCCAGCGTGCCGGCCGGCTGATCCGGCCCCAAGGACAGCTCACTCTCACTATGTCAGCTAACCAAGCCGTTCAGGAGGAACTGTTGCATTACCTGGCGGCCTTGAAAGCTGCGTGAGATCGCCATCAACCGAGATTTATGCAACGCTAGGGACTACTGTTATTCTGTCAAACCCCAACGAAGGCTACGAGCAAAACGGGAGGTGCGCGACATGGCGAAAAGCAGCCTGAGCGACTACTCCGCCAAACGGAGCTTCGCGGCCACTCCCGAACCGGCGCCGGCGGTACCCAAAGCGCGGAGTGGGCCGTTGCTGTTCGTCGTACAGATGCATTCAGCCACGCGCCTGCATTATGACTTCCGGCTGGAGTGCGATGGAGTACTGAAGTCCTGGGCAGTGCCGAAAGGGCCGTCGCTCGATCCCGGGGAAAAGCGTCTGGCGGTGCACGTCGAGGACCATCCGCACGACTACGGCTCGTTCGAGGGCGTGATTCCACCTGGGCAATACGGCGCGGGCGAGGTGATCGTGTGGGATTGCGGCGTCTACAGCCCGGACGAAGGCGGGAACTGGTTCCACGATCGCAAGGAAGCGGAGCGGCAGGTCCGGGAAGGCCTGGAGAAAGGCAAGCTCGGCTTCCTGCTGCGCGGCGAGAAGCTCAAAGGCTCTTTCGCGCTGGTGCGTACCAAGGACAAGAAGACCTGGCTGCTGATCAAGCATAAGGATCGGTTCGTGACGACCACCGATGTCACCGCGCAGAACCGCTCGGTGCTCTCCGGCGTTTCGGTTGCCGATCTCAAGGTCGTGCCCGCGCACCGGATCCCCGCCTCGCAACTCGTTCCCGCGGGCGAGACCGAGCCGATGCCCGCCAAGCTCGAGCCGATGCACGCCGAACTGGGCGAGGCACCTTTCAACAAAGCGGACTGGATGTGGGAGCCGAAGCTCGATGGTTATCGGGTGCTTGCCTTCATTGACGAGCGGGGCGTGAAACTGCGTTCGCGGCGCGGACTCGAGCTGGCTGGCACCTTTCCGCGTTTGGCCGCGGAGCTCGGTAAGCAGGCCGTGCGCGGCATGATCCTGGACGGCGAGATCGTGGCCTTCGACGCGCGCGGCAAGCCGTCCTTCAACGCGCTGCAGAACCGCGTTCAGTTGAAGGTGGAGCGCGAGCTTGCGGCGGCCGATCTCAGCGTGCCCGTGGTCTTCTACTGCTTCGATCTGCTGTATTTCGCGGGCATTGATTTGCGCAAGGCTCCGTACCGGGACCGGCGGCGATACCTGGCCCAGTGCCTGCTGCCCTCAAAGCTGGTCCAGCTAGTACACGCGGCGGAAGACGGGCTTGAATTGCACAAGGCGGCGCTCGCCAGCGGCTTCGAGGGCGTGATCGGCAAGCGCAAGGACAGCAAGTACGAATCCGGCCGGCGCTCTCTATCGTGGCTGAAAATCAAGCCCACACGCAGCGCCGATTTTGTCGTCGGCGGCTACACGAAAGGCAAAGGCTCGCGTGAGCCGCTCGGCGCCCTCCTGCTCGGCTACTGGGACAAAGGCAAGCTGCGCTACGCCTCGCATGTCGGGTCCGGTTTCGACCACAAGACGCTCGCGCAGGTCAAGGCGCGGCTGGATGGCCTGCAACGGGCGACCTGCCCCTTCGCCGAAAAGCCGGAGCTAAATGGTCCGGCAACCTGGGTCGAGCCCGAGGACGTCGCCGAAGTGAGCTTTCAGAGCTGGACCGAGGACGGCTCGCTGCGCGCACCGGTATTCCTGCGGCTGCGCGATGACGTCGATGCGAAATCGGTGCGGCGCGCCGAGCCCGCCCGAGCGTCGCAGGCGGGTCCGCGTGCCGACTCCCGCGCCGGCGGCGAGGTCGAGGAGATCCTGGCGCAACTCGAAAACAGGAAAACCGCCTTCCCGCTAGCGATGGGTCCGCATCGAATCCGCCTGACGCACCTCGACCGCGTCTACTGGCCCGCCGATCCGGCGCTGCGGCAGCCGGCGCTGACCAAGCGCGACCTGCTGCGCTACTTCGCCCAGGTCTCGCCCTTCATCCTGCCGCATCTCGGGGATCGCCCGCTCACCATGATCCGCATGCCCGATGGCATCAGGAAACAGCGCTTTTTCCAGAAGCACTGGGAGCAGGAGCGGCCGGAGTTCGTCGAAACCATCACCGTATTCTCGGGTCACAAGGACGAGCGTCATGAATACCTGCTGTGCAATAACCTGCCGACGCTGCTATGGCTGGCGCAGGCCGGTACGCTCGAATTTCATATCTGGCATTCGCGCGCGCAGGTGGGCTCCGACGCGGTATCAAAGAGCACCGATTACGCGAGCGAGCTCGCGGCTCTGGAAGGCTCGGTGCTCAACTACCCCGACTACGTGGTGTTCGACATCGATCCCTACATCTATTCCGGTAAGGAAGCGAAGGGCGCGGAACCCGAACTGAACACGGTTGCGTTCGAGAAGGGCAAGGAAGTGGCGTTCTGGCTGCACGAGTTGCTGCAAAGCATGTCGCTCGATCCGATTGTCAAGACCTCCGGCAAGACCGGCTTGCACGTGTTCGTTCCGATCCGGCGCACGCTGGATTTCGATGCGGCGCGGCATGTGTCCGAGCTAGTCGGACGCCACCTGATGCGGTTGCACCCGAAGGAAATCACAATGGATTGGAGCGTGCCCAAGCGCACGGGCAGGATCTTTATGGACTACAATATGAACGTTCGAGGCAAGACGCTGAACGTCGCCTACTCGCCGAGAGGCGAGCCCGGCGCGCCGGTGTCGATGCCGCTGACGTGGGAAGAGCTCGCCGGCGCGCATCCGCTCGATTTCAGGATCACGAACGTGGCGCAGCGCTTGGCGGCAGAGGGTGATCGCTGGCGCGACGCGCTGAAGAACAAGCAGAGCCTTGAGCGCGCGCTGGGCCGCGTCAAGGCGTGACAAAGCCGGAGACAGAACATGGCTGCACGATCGATTGCATCGCTGACCGTTTCTTTCGGGCTGGTTTCGATCCCGGTGAAGCTTTATTCGGCTACCGAGGCGAGCCGCCAGATCTCCTTTAACCTGCTGCACAAAGGCTGCGGTTCGCGCCTCAAGCAGCAGTACCTGTGCGTGAAGGAAGAAGTGCCGGTCGCGCGCGAGGACATGGTCAAGGGCTATGAATTCGCGAAAGACCAATACGTGATGTTTACGCCCGAGGAGCTGAAGGTGCTCGAAGAGGCGGGCACGCACAGCGCCGACATCACCGAGTTCGTGCCGCTGGAGTCGGTTGATCCGGTGTACTTCGACAAGGCCTATTACCTCGCGCCCGACAAGGGCGGCGCCAAGCCGTACGCGCTGTTCGCCCGGGCGCTGCGCGAATCGAACCGCTGCGCGCTCGGCCGCTGGGCCGCGCGCGGCAAGCAGTACATCGTGATGATTCGGCCGGTCGAGGACGGTCTCATCATGCAGCAGCTGCTCTACTCCGAAGAGGTGCGCTCGATCAAGGAGATGGACATCCCCAAGATCGAGGTCAAGGAAACCGAGCTCAAGCTAGCGCACCAGCTGATCGAACAGCAGTCCTCCGACGCCTTCGATCCCAGCGCCTACGCCGACGAGGTGCGCACGCGCATCGAGACGGTGGTGCAGAAAAAGGTCGAGGGCCAGGAGATCACCATGGCCGAGGGGCCCGAGGGCGGCGCGCAGATCATTGATCTCATGGAAGCGCTGCGCGCCAGCCTCGAGAAAGGAGTCGCGCCGTCGAAGGCGCGCCAGCCGCCGGCCCAAGCTCAGCCTGCTACCCAAGCTGCTAGGCGCAAACCGCCCAAGCGCGCGCAAGCGGCGCAGCCGGCAGCGCGCAAGGCGACCAAGAAATAGGCAGCCGGCAATCAAGCGGGTCTCATGCACCAATACGGCGTCCGTGACGTCGAGAAGCTGCTGGGGCTGCCGCGCAGCACCATTCGCGCGCTGATCGCAGCCGGGTTCGTGTCGCCCGCGCGCGGGCCGGGCAAGGCCTGGCTGTTTTCGTTCCAGGACCTGATTGTTCTGCGCACGGCTCAGGCGCTGGCCACGGCCAAGGTGCCCGCAAAACGGATCGCGCGCTCACTCAAGGAACTGCGCCGCCAGTTGCCCGAAACCATGCCGCTGTCGGGCTTGAGCATCGGCGCGGTCGGCAAGCACGTGGTGGTCAAGGACGGCGCCGGTCAGAGGCAGGTGGAATCCGGGCAGTACCTGCTGGCGTTCGAGGGCGATCCTGCCGCCGGATCCGTGAGCGTAATCGAACGGACCCCGTCGGCGACGGCGGCGCCGGTGGATGCGGAGGACTGGTTCGAAAAAGGGGCGGCGCTGGAGCAAGAGGATGCCGAAGCTGCGATCAAGGCATACGAGAAGGCTGTGAGCGCAGATCCGGCTCGCCTGGATGTCCGCATCAATCTGGGCCGGCTGTTGCACGAAGCCCGACGCTTCGCGCAGGCCGAGCGCGTCTACCGGGAGGCGATCGAAGCCGGTGGCAGCGATCCGCTGCTGCTCTACAACCTCGGCGTGCTGCTCGAGGACCTGGATCGCGATCCGGAAGCGATGGAGGCGTACCAGGTGGCGCTGCGCGGCGATCCCGATCTGGCCGACGGCCACTACAACCTCGCGCTGCTGTGCGAAAAGCTCAATAAGCCTAAGGAAGCGATTCGGCACATGGCGCAGTACCGCCGACTGATGGGCAGCCAGTCGTGGTAGGCGACTTACTACGGATCCATCAGCACTCGTCTTGACGAAACAAGGCGGTTAAATCTATTCCCCGCGGTCTTGCCGCTTCGCGCGTAGCCGCCTTCCGTCATTAGCCTGTCACAGATCCCTGCTACGGTCGGAGACCTTCCTCAACAAAACCAAGAGGTAAGGAGAGCCTCCCATGCTTTCGATCAAAGTCGTTGCGGCGATCGCCGCGACCTGCAGCAGCTTGTTCGCCACCCAATCCGACGCCGCACCGCAATTCGTGAACGGCGTCGTCATTCCCGGCGATACCCTCGATGCTACCGAGCAGCCCGGCGCCAACCAAGGACGCTTGGGCTTCTTCTCGGATCTCTACTACGATCCGGAGCGTGAGGAATGGTGGGCCCTGTCCGACCGCGGCCCCGGCGGCGGCGTCATCGATTACGCCACCCGCGTGCAGCGTCTCGAGATCAAGCTCAACAAGACTACCGGCGCCATCAAGAAGGTGGACATCGAGAAAACGATCACCTTCACCGATCCGTTGGAGATCCTGACCTCACCCGTTAACCCCGCCGTCGCTGAGCCGCGGGCGCTCAACGGCCTGAACCCGCTCGAGCTCAACGGCGATGCTGGCGTGCTCGGGCGCAGCTTCGATCCCGAGGGCATCGTCATCGATCCGCGCACCGGCCATTTGATCGTCTCAGACGAGTACGGTCCCTCCGTCTATGTGTTCAACCGGCGCGGCCGGCTCCGCAAGGTGTTCGAGACGCCCGCGAATCTCGTACCGAAACTCGCGGATGGTATGACACGCGATTACGTTTCTGATCGCGCCGTGCTGCGCTTCGGCCGGCAGGACAACCGCGGATTTGAAGGACTTGCCATCACACCGGACGGCAAGCGTCTGGTCGGCGTGCTGCAGGATCCTTTGGTCAATGAGCCTGGCCCGAATAATGGGCGCGATGGCCGCAACGTGCGCATCGTCGTCTTCGACAACGATCGGCGGAGCCCGAGCTACGGCACGGCAATCGCGCAACACGTCTATCAGTTGGAAAAGCAGGCCGACATAGCCGCGCGCATCATTGCTGACGGCGGCACGGCAACCGCGACCGATCCGCGCCAGGGCCGCAATATCGGCCTGTCCGCGATCGTCGCGATCAACCAGACCGAATTTCTCGTGCTCGAGCGTGACAACCGCGGTATCGGCGTCGACGATCCCGCCGGGACCAGTGTCGTCGGCTCGAAGCGCGTGCACAAGATCGATATCTTGGGCGCGACCGATGTGACGGATTTGGCACTCCCCCTCGACGCGCTGCCGGCAAACGTGATCGCCGTGAGCAAGTCACTTGTATTCATCGACCTCGCGACGAACACGGTGCTGCCGAACGGCAAGATCGCCGAGAAATGGGAGGGCCTCGCGATCGGGCCGCGGCTCAAAGACGGTGCGCGCGCGATCCTCGCCGGCAACGACAACGACTACTCCGTAACCCAGAGCGGTCCGGGCACGCAGTTCGACGTCTACGTCAGTTTCACGGGCGGTACAGAACAGCGCGACCTCGACCAGCCGACGCGCTTTAACGGCATCGAGATCGGTCCGGTACCGGACGGCTATTCGCTACTGCCGGGCGTGCTGCACGCCTATCGCGTGCCGGCGAGCGATCTTCCGAATTACGTGCCGCCGGAGTGTGACGACGACTGAACGTTGGCCCTTAACAGACGGTCAAGAGGCTCGCCATGGAACCGTAACCGAACCGTCATCGGGGTTAAATTTTGCGGCCCTAGGATTACCGCGTGCTTTCAACACGAGTCACGCGCAGCAAAACAGAAACGCTCGCGGGGTATCGCCCGGTTGACTACGTCCGCACTAGATAGAGCATGGTTGGCGTCATGCTTAAGTCATATTCCCTTGGCATCCTTGAAAGCGTCCGGAACCCCTCCCAGCGGGTCACCGCCGCTATCACGGGAACCTCGCCGGCGTATACCGCCATACTCAGAAACTGAGCCGTAATACAGTGGATTAACAGTAGCGTGGGTCATCGTGGTGCGGCCTGGCCGTCGTACCGCTCCGCCATGGCCAGAGCGTTGTCACGCATAAATGCCACGAGGCCCAAGGGGACGAGCGTAACGGCGGATGCAGAGGCCTTGGTAAAAAATGATCGTTTCATGGCGGGTCTCCGAGCTGAATAAACGAGACAAACTGGTTCGGATAGCTTAACCGAGCATCACCGCGGTTTTCCCGTTGCGAGAAATATCACTTCGAGGGCCAGTGAATGCGCCCATCGTCCCTTGCGCACAGCATCGCCATGCATGTATTTACCGACAGCGCCCACATGTTTTTCGCTAGCCTGGCGATGGCTGATCTCCGCGGCCTCGAGTGTGCCTTTGGCTTCCGCGAGCATGGCCTTTATGCGCGCGTCGGTGTCGGGCTTGATATAGCCTTCCGCCTCTGTGATTAAGCTATCGGCTTTTGCGAATTCCCTTTCGCACGAATACGCCATGGCCAACTCGCAGTCAGCGCCAGGGAAGATAACGCAACGGACAATGTGGATTTCATCGGACGGGACTCCTCGTATTAACAAGAGATGCGGAATTTACCTGTTCCGAATGACATTATTGTGGCATCCGAATTACGGCAGCGTGACATCGAAAAGCTGGCCATGCTCATCCCGCCCCACGCCGGCACCGTCGGAGCTCACATGGGGTCCTGACTCCGACCGTTTCGCCGGGAGCAAAACGGGACAGCGGTAGCTGGTCCTGGATGCTGTTTTGTCGGAACCCGATGGAGCCGGTTCCGACCTACGATAGTATGTGTTCGACCGGTGCTGCGGCTGAGGCTCGCCATGGAACCGTAACCGAACCGTCATCGGGGTTAAATGATGTGGCCCTAGGCTTACCGCGTGCTTTCAACACGAGTTGGGTCCAATTTAACTCGACGGGAGAAAACGATGCACAGTATCTCAGTTAGATCAGCATTGATGGCCGTATTTGCCGCGATGCCGGCGTTTGCTTCGCTGGCATATGCGGATAGCGGCAGCCGGTACAACGGGTTTGAAGACGACGGACACGAATGCTACGATAGGCACGCGAAAAAGAAAGGTGACGGAAGCATACAGCTTGGCCCGCGACCGTTTTATCTCGTCAAAGGCATGGATGACAGCGATCTCAAGACGCGACTCCTGCAATGTCAGAACGGTCCCTTCCACCGCAGCGATTTCTCAATCGGCCACCGCGGCGCAACGCTGCAATTCCCCGAGCATACGAAGGAATCCTACGAAGCCGCGGCGCGCATGGGTGCCGGCATCGTCGAGTGCGACGTGACCTTCACGAAGGACAAAGAACTGGTCTGCCGCCATTCGGAGTGCGACTTGCATACCACGACCAGTATCGTCACCATCCCGGAGCTGAATCAGAAGTGCTCAGTGCCCTATACCGGACCTGGTTCCAGCCCCAAATGCTGCACCAGCGATCTGACACTCGCCGAATTCAAGACACTCAGGGGCAAGATGGATGCGAGTGATCCCGGCGCAACCACGGCTGAAGGGTTTCTCGGCGGCACCGCGAGCTGGCGGACGGACCTCTACACCGGCCGCGGCACCTTGCTCACCCTCAAGGAAAGCATCCGGCTTAACGAGAAGCTCGGCGTTAAACACACGCCCGAGCTGAAGACTGGCGATGCGTCACGGATCAACCAAGTCTTCGGCAGTCAGGCGCACTACGCACAGGCGATGATTGACGAATTCAAAGCGCAGGGCGTCAATCCGAAGGACGTCTGGGCGCAGTCCTTCAACCTTGATGACGTTCTCTACTGGATTCAGAACGAGCCCCGCTTCGGCAAGCAAGCCGTCTATCTGGACGACATCGACCCGACCGTTAGCCCACCGATCCCGAGGCTAACCGTTGCCGAGCTACAGGAACTGAAAGCCCAAGGCGTGAGGATCATCGCGCCGCCGCTGTTTGCATTGCTAGCGGTGGATTCCGCCGGCGAGATCGTTCCCTCGCCTTACGCGCTGGACATCAAGAGCCTCGGATTCGACATCATCACCTGGACCTTCGAGCGCTCCGACCTTCGCCGCGGGGCGGCGACCGCCGGGTTCTATTACCTGTTCGATGCGCAGGGAGAGGCGGTGCAGAAGGACAGCGATATGTACAAGGCGCTGGATGTTCTGGCGCGCCAAGTCGGTATTCTGGGCATCTTTTCCGACTGGCCTGCAACCGTCACTTACTACGCTAACTGCATGGGCTTGAAATAGCCCCCTCGGCCTTAGTCGTCGTCCTCGTCGTGGGATTCGAGGATCTTTCGGATGACCTTGCCATCGACCGTCACCGCTGGTTCGACGTCCAGGATCTTCATCACGGTCGGCGCCATGTCGATGTTCCGTACCTTGCGGATTTCCTTGCCCTGCTTCAGGCTCGGTCCCGCAGCATAGAGGATGGCACTCATCGATCGCAGGGCCGAGTCGTGTCCATGGGCGCCATAGAAATTCGGGACAGAGTGAACCGGGGTCGCCGCGACAGTATCGCCCAGCCGAGCGACAACCGGGAACTGCGTGCCGTCAAAATTGTAACCCTCGGCCATCAGGGCAAAGACGTCGCCGGAATCTTGCCCGATGTTCTCGTCGGTGCAGAAACCCGGTTGCCCACACGAGAGCGGCCGCATCCACACGTGGGTGAAGAGCCGGATCCGGCGCGGGTTATAGGAGGGGCTCGTGTCGCTCGCGTTGCGCAGCGCACCGGCAATCTGTTGGATCAGGGTTTCGTACTCGGCGGTCGTCACCGTACCGCCACTCTCGCGCCCCTGCAGGTTCACATAGATGTGAGTGGCCGGTCCCGTTGTCCGGAGGTTGAGCTTGCTCGTATCGATCCCGGCATTGACGAGCAGCGCTCTGATGTTCACCGCGCTATGGAATGGCGCCATTCCGTGATCGGACACCACGAACACATCCGCGAGCGGCTTGCCATGCTTGTCGACGCCCACGGTCTGCATGATCGTCTCAACCGCATCGTTCGCCGCCTGATAGGCAAAATCGAGGTAACCGCGATAGCGGGCGATCTTAGCCCCGTCTTGGCCGGTCGCGCCGGCCGGATTACCCGGCCTGCCGATCGTCGTCGGGTCGAGCGGGTTCGTGGCCTGGCGCCGGTCGGTGAGAGTGAACTGATGCCCGGAACCGTCGGGTTGCTCGAAGTAGATCATGACCAGGTCGGCGTTCGGATTCTGCTGGAGGGCGTGCACGCCCAACCGCGTCTGGTAATCGGTGAAGGTCGTGACCTGATCCTCGTAGATCGCCTCGAGCTCGAGATCGGGGAAGCTCGCGAAGCCCGGGCTCAACCGCTCCGGGATCCGGAAATCCGGCTGCGGTGCCCAGAAACCCACGTTCTCGTTGACGTCGTCCACAGCGCCGAGGACCGGCGCATTTCGCGGTATGAAGTTCGCGGCATAGCGCGCGAAGCGAACGCTCGATAAATCGGGCGCGAGATGACTGACGAAGAACGCGGTACCGACCCTGTTTCCCGAGCCTTCAAAGAAAAAATCATCCGACTCCCCACCGATCCGGACATAGGCAGGCCCCGTGGACGGCCGCACGAACGGACCCGCGATATCCGCATTGGCGTCGAAGAAGACCAGGATGTCGTAATTGGCAAGCGCATCATCGGTCGAGTCGAGAGCGGCGACCTTCAGATCGTAGCGCAGGGTGCGGCCGAACGCGTCGGTGGTGCCGCAGCTGCTCGACGTCGTCGGCGCACAGTATACCGTCTCGATCGGGCTCATCGTTTCCTTGACCGGGCTGAAGCTCAGTCGCCCAGCGGCGGCGAGCTGAGCGACAAGCGTGGGGCTCGCGTCGGCAAAATCGGCCGCGGACCGGATGACCCCGACGGCCCCGAGGCCACCGAAGGCACCAAAAGGCACCGTGTAGTCGTTGGTGCGGGTCGGCTCCGCTGCTTGCACCAGCGTACCGGTGATCCGAATGTCGGCCGCGTCGCTCCCCGGCCAGGTGGCCGTCACCACCGTCCGCCCGGCGTTGCGGAGCTGTACCCAGAGCGGCACGGCCGTGGGGGCCGGGCTCTCGCCCAAGGGATTGAGCTGATAGCCACCGATCGGTGCCGCAAACCCGCTGATGTTCGTGCCGATCGGGGCGGCGACCGGGTGGAACGAGTTGCCCGGAATATCGTTGTGGACGGCGGTGGATCCGGTGGCGATGGCGATGTGGGAGACGGCCGTCACCGAGGGCGTCGCGGTGACGTTCTGCTCTGCGACGATGCCATGCTTCTTCAGGCGTCCGATACCCGTTCTTTGGTCGAACGCACCGGATTCCAGCTGTTCCTCAATCACATCGGGTTTTGCCCCATCGAGCGAGATGACGACGACCTTCGGTGTGGCAAACGGCGCCGTCGCCCACAGACCGAGGCTTACGGCAAGCGCGCCGGTTAGCGGCATTCTGAATTTTGTATCACGCATGCGAGCAATCTCCCCTTGGTTGAGTTCGCGGTCCGGCCGAGAGGTTCGGTTCTCCTGCACAGGCCGTCAGTCGAGCCGCGCATCGTCGCAGCGGCGCCTAAAGCAACGATAGCCGGAACCTGTGACGCTGGGATGACGATACGTGACGGGTCTGCTGCAGGAACCGCGTGGAGATGGCCCTCGCACGCGCTTATAAGAGCGAAGCCTCTCTCGGCAGGGCGTTCAATCGTCACGGTTTTCCGCCGAGCATATCACGACGCGCCGACGCTGACGGTGGTCGGACATGACGCCGGTACGCTGTCACAAACATGCAATCCAGCCGTCAACGTGCGGTCATGCAGCTGTGGTGACATATCGTCGAGCCGTGCATGCAGTGCCCCGCACGGCCAGCGCACAACACGCCTTAACGTTAACTGGGGATGCCTACATGAATCGAGGAATGACTCGCAGAGTCGCGCTCGGCGCAATGGCTTTAGGGGTTACCGGAGCGGCCGTTGCGGCCGACTTCGGCGCAACCGTAGATAACTTGCTGGCTCGCCTTTCACCCGTAGTATTCGGCTTCGGCACACCGACCACCGCTGCCGACGTCGGCGATAACGGCATTGACCGAGAAAACGAGACCGCGCAACAGCGCCAGGATCTCGCTGGTGGACTCACCGCTAAGTTCGTTGCACGCAACGTCGCGCAGCTCGGGGACATGATTTCGTTTTGGCCCGATGACATCAACTACACGCACCTGATCGTATGCATCGAGCAGGGTCGCTCGGGGACCACACCTGGCGGTAATAGTGGCCTCAACGCCGCGGTACAGCGCGTTCACGTCGCTACCGGGGCCGTAGCGACGATCCTCCACGGGATGTCCCGCTGCGACGGCATCCGCACCACCCAATGGGGCACGGTGCTCGCAACGGAAGAAACGGATGACGGCGGGGTTTACGAGATCCTTGACCCGCTGAATACGACCCACCATTGGATCGCTGATCGGGGAGGAGCAGGTCTTGCTGCCGATATCCGTGATGCCATCGACAGCCCGACTGCGAGCACCAAGGTAGTCAAACGAACTGCATTGGTCACGCAAGCCTGGGAAGGTCTCGATACACTCGACAACGGTGTCGTCATCGGCGGCGACGAGCAACGCTCGGGTGACCCCGTGGCCGACGTGAACCAGGGCGGGGCAGTCTATCGCTTTGTGCCGGCGGCTTTTTACAACTGCGGCAGTCCCACGCCGGTGCGTCCGGGCCAGTTGTGCCCAAATCTGATCACCGACCTGGCTCAGTCGCCCCTGATCGCCGGCGCCAACTTTGCCCTGGCCACGGTTTGTACCGGCAATACTAATCTCGGTCAGGGTTGCGAGTACGGTGATGAAGGCCGCTGGCTCGAAATCACCAATCCCGCCGATGCCCGCAATGAGGCGGCGGCCCAAGGGGCAACCGGGTATTGCCGGCCGGAAGACCTGCACATCGACCGCGGCTCCCCCATGTTCAGCGGCGGCGACGGCATCAAGTGGTGCTGGACCAACACCTGCGGCGGAGCGCGCGGTGAAGCACTGTGTGCGACCGAAAGTAATGCCGATGGCAGTGCCGACCAACTGGTGGCCATCGATGTCGATGGCACGGCCAACGTCGACAACCGGAACTTCCTCACCAAAGTGGCGGGAAGCAATACGTCTGCTGATCGAGCACGGGTCAACGTCACGCGTTTCGTGGAAAACGACGCGCGCATGCGCAGCCACGACAACCTCGACTTCCAGCCGGGTACGGGCAACACCTACATCATCGAGGACGATACCTTCGGTGAAATCTGGGCGTGCCTGCCGGATGGGACGGATCGGGACCTGAGAAGCGACGGATGCGTGTCGATGCTGACGATCAACGACCCCAGCGCCGAGCCGACCGGTTTCATCTTCGATGGCACCGGCAAGGTCGCTTTCTACAACATGCAGCACGGTCAGCAGCCGGCCGCCCTGCTCGACACTACGTCGAACCCTATCGACGGCACCACCGACGATCTGATCAAGATCACCGGCTGGAAGAAAGTCCGGAACGACGACGACTAGGACGACGATTAAGAACCAGCGACAGTGAGATTCACGGCCGAGGCGCCCGC
>JBOIDL010000101.1:0-13752 GCA_050740435.1 Gammaproteobacteria bacterium | reverse complement strand
CGCGCACGGCGGCCAGATGGTCGAGGCCTTTTCTGAGCCCAAAGTCCGTGAGATTGTTCGAGCAGATCTCGTTGCGCAGGAAGGTCGAGAATTTCTCGTACTGCTTGGCGAACCCGTGCTTCCAATAGGCGCGGAAGGCGTGATGTCCGTGCGTAAGTTGCTCGAGGGTGGTGTGGAGCTTGCCCTTGCCAACTCGGCGGTGTGCTCGCGGATCTGGTCCTGGGTTGCGTCGCGGGTCTTTCGCAGTTCCTCCTCGGCGCGCTGGCGTTCGCTGCGCTCGATGGCGAGCGCGATCAGATTCGCCATCGCGATGCCGAGCAGGCGGTCCTCGGGGGTCCAGGGAAGCGGCGGCCCAACCTGCTCGTGACAAAGCACGCCCGCCATGCGGCCCTGCACATGGATCGGCATATCCATCATCGCGGTGATGCCGAGCGATGCGAGATAGCTGATCGAGAATTCGCGGGTACGCGGGTCGGCGTGGGCGTCGTCGGCGACGATGGCCTCGCTGGTCGCCAGGGCTTGAAAATAGGCGGGATAGCGGTCGGCTTGTAGCCAGCCGTCGGCACTGTGCCGGTCGCGGCTCAGCTCATAGAGATCCATGCAGCGGATCGCCGAGCGCGCTTGGGTGTAGCGCCACAGGCTCACCCGCTCGATGCGCATGAGGCGGGCGGCGGTCTCGGTGACGAGTTGGAAGGCCTGCTCTAGATTCTCCCCGTGCAAGACAGGGCTCTGGGTCAGGGCGGTTAGCGCGACCTGCTGTTCGAGCAGACGTTTATGCCGGGCATGAAGATCGGTAGTCACGCCCATCATTCATCTCTGCCATGCAGTCTTGGAAGCCCCACCGAGGCCCTGTCCCATTCCGCCAGTTTCTCGGCCGTGTAAACATATCCCCGTTCCGCTAGCTCTTTCACTCGACTAAAATCGAGCAACCCGAACTCTTGCACGGGAAACCGCAGGTAGAAGTCGGCCAGGTTCCGCATGGTCTCCTTCGCTTCATCGCTCTTGATCAACCACGACGCCATCAGCGTTTTGGTCAGGCTCGGCAGGGAGAGAGACCGCGCGGCCGGGTTGAGCATCCGCGTCAGCGCCTGCCAACCCGAAAAGCTTCCGTCGATTCGGGTTTCCGTTTCGAGCCGCACCGGAGCCCCGACATCGAAAGCGATCAGGGGACCGATATCATCCTGCCTCCGCATCACATCGACAGGCATGTCGTTGAACACCGCCCCGTCGACGAGGAAACTGTTCCCTTCGATGACCGGCGGGAAAAGGCCGGGGACCGACATGCTTGCGCGCACGTATTTCCACAACAGGCCTTGATCGTGGACCCGCTGCCGGGAGGAGTTCAGATCGGTGCTCACGCAAAAGAAACTGATCCAAAGATCCTCGATCTTCTGCTCGCCGAACTCCTTCTTTAGCTGGCGGGTGATGTTGTTTCCGGTGGTCAAGGCCACCGCGGGATAGGTGTAGTCCATGCGGTAATTGAACGCGCACGCTTGATCGATCATCGTCAGGTGGTCCCAGCGCAATGCCGTCATGCCGGCCACGATGGAACCCATGCTGCTGCCGCCCACCTTGTCGATCGGGATCCCTGCTTCCCTAAGCGCGCGAATAGCGCCGATGTGAGCGAACCCACGCGCGCCGCCGCCGCTCAGTACGAGGCCCACGGCATTGCCGCTCACAAGCCGCCCCAAGCGCGCCATATCGTGCGCGTCGGACGGACAGACATGGTAGTGGTAGCGCACCTCTCTTTCGCGTAGCCAGGCCTCGGTCCGCCCACAGGCAACGTTTCCCTGGTGCAGGATCACGAGGCTCTTGGGTAATGGCCGGTAGCGGGGATCGCTCAAGAGAGTCTCTTCGATCTCCCCCTTGCGCGCTGAGGAGGCATCGCCCACGAGCAGCACGCGATCGGCTTGACGCAGGCAGCGCTTGGTCCATTCAGAGGGTGCGCTATCGGTCTGATAGAGAATATAACGGTACCCGGACTCCTGATGGTTTAGCCAGCGGGCGATGCTAAGATTATCCGCATCACCGAGCGGCGTTTGGGCGATGTCCTTCGGGCTTAGATACTCACCGAGCAAGTCGCTATTCAAGAGCAAGGTCGCCCCCGTGCTCCGACAGAGCTTCGGCCAGCCGGCGGCTGAGATCCGCGAGTGGAACATTCTTGCCGGCCGGGACGAGCGCGATAGTAACCACGCTGTTCTTGTCGCGCGCTGTCCCTAAGGTTTGCGTCCAAAGCCGGTTGATCACGGCGCCCGCGAAGTGTTTGACCAACTCCTGGGGATGTTTCCGAAGCAGACGCTCGAAGGCCTCTACCGATAGCTTGGCCATCAGGGTGTCACGAATGGCGCACACCGTCGCCGTGCGTTTGCCTCCCGTCAGGATCCCCATCTCGCCGACCCACGCCCGAGCTCGGTGGCGACACGCTGCTCGCCGCCCGCGTGTTGGTGGGTGATGCGCAAGCGGCCGCTCACAACGATGTAGCTGCCATCGCACTCGTCTCCCTCGCGCATGAGGCAGGCGCCGCTCGGACAAAGCATCAATTCCATCTCCGCTTCCAGATCCTTGAGCACGGCTTGGCTCATGCCCTTGAACTGATCGCCGAAAAACAGCAAGCTTTGCAGCTCCGCCCTTTGCAAGCGCTCGACGATGATCCGCGCCAGCCGGGCCGCTACTTGCGGAGCCATCCGGCGTGCGTGCTCGACGGCGTCCTTGCCGAGTCTAGCGACGATCGATTCGCGGTCGGCACGAACCGATGCGCTGCGCCGCTCGCCGGTCACCAGCGCGATCTCTCCGACACAGGCGCCCGTATCGACACGATTGAGGTGGACCTCCTCGCCCCGATCGTTTCTCTGGGTGACCAGGAATTGACCTTCGAGAATCACGTAAAGGCTATCGCCGGGATCCTCCTGGCGAATGAGAAACTGACCCTGCGACAAGGAGATAAGCTCCATCTCCCTGGCGAAGAGTTGCAGCTCCGATGGCGATAGATCGGAAAACAGATCCATGCCCGCCAAAACGGGTAGCCACTCAAGAGCTGTTTGCTTCACTCGATCCGCTTGATCCGCGTCCACACTGCCACGCCCCTTTCCAAGCGCTCTGTTGACGGAGATTTCACCGCGGCCACCACGCGGCCGTTGGTAGCCAATATTTTACACCGGGCCGCATGTGTACCCCGCGTTTTCACGCTCAAAGAGCCTCGTTGAATGCGGATCAACGCAGACGCTGCACGAGGTCTGTGAGCAGCTCGGACGCGCGCATTAGGCACAGGGTTTGCTTTTAGTCCTACACCATCGCTTACACAAGACCCTTGAGACGAGGCGGAAACGACACCCAGGAACCTCTGATAGCCAGTGCAAAAAACCGGTAAAATATGACTACCACATTGCAAAAGCTTCCTATGCAGCGGAACAGCACAGAACGCCGGATCGGTGGCGCCACTTGCTCGCCAGCCAAGCTCAAGGCGCGTTTTTGTTTGCTCTGGAACCGCTGTCTGTCGCCGGGCACGGAGACGAGTCCCATGCGGGTTTGGGCGGATCTGAGCCGCCATTACGCCGAGCCGCACCGGCATTACCACACCTTAACCCACATATTTCATTGCCTGCGGCAATTGGACGCGGCGAAGTCGCTCATCGAAGCGCCCGATGCCGTGGAAATAGCGGTCTGGTTCCACGATGTGGTCCATAATCCGGAAGCTTGCGATAACGAGCAACGGAGCGTGGAACTCTTTGGGCGCGCCGCGAACGGCCATTTCCAGCAGGATTTGGTAAACAAGATCGGTGAACTTATCCTCGTCACCGCGCACCGGGAAGCGCCTCGTAACCACGATGAGCGCGTCCTATGCGACATCGATTTGGCCAGCTTCGGCTCGCCCTGGGACGAATTTCTAGGTGACAGCCAGGCCTTAAGAATCGAGCAAGCCAACACTCCGGACGAATTGTTTTATCCGGCTAAATTGAAGTTTCTAAAAGCCATCCTTGAACGTCGAACGATCTTTTTTACGGATTTCTTCCGCGCCCGCTACGAAACCTCGGCAAGAAAAAATATCCGGCGCTACATTGCCAACCTGGAAGCCGATGCGTACCTCTGAGAGTGCGTTACGCTATGCGTGCCGCTTGCCCGTGGGTTTACCGGCTCGCGGCCACGTACAGCGGCGTGCTCGCTAACAGCTCCGCGCAGGCCTCGGCGCGGAGAGGATGACTGAAGAGATAGCCCTGCGCTTCCTCGCAACGCTGCTCGCGCAGGAACTGGCATTGCGCGAGGGTCTCCACCCGCCACCACGCAGATCTTGAGCTGCTTCGCCATCGCCAGTATCGTTTGAACGATCACCACATCGTCAGCGTCTGCGGGAATGTCGAGCACGAAGGACTGGTCAATCTTGATGCGATCGAGCGGCAGGCGCTTGAGGTAGGAAACGCTCGAGTACCCGGTGCCGAAGTCATCGACGGTGATCTGGAGGCCCATGCCATGCAACTCGCCCAGCACCTTGATGGCATGCTCGGGATCGGCCATCAGCGTCGATTCGGTGATCTCGATCTCGAGGCTGGGCGCCGCGAGCCCGGAATCCCGCAACGCGGCCGAAGGGCGGCCGCTTCACCATTCGCCGGGTCCTCGCGTTCACCCCGTTTAAGCACGCGGGCGCCAAGGCGCCGGAGCCTACTTACGATCGATGCTATGCCCCCGCCTGGCCTGCGGTACCTGTTCTGCAACTTCTGCAACCCGGGCTCCCGGACGTGCCCAAGCCCTAGGTTCAACCTTGAAGTATTATAGCGGTTGAGCCAATAGGAAGCTTGTCGAATCGGCAGCGCCGGTAGACACGTCCTATACCATCGAATGACACCCACGCTCTCCACGATTCGGACGCGCATCCACGATGCCCTATGCAGCTTCGCCCACGCTTGAAGCCCGCGATGTGTGTTGCCGCCGCGGGGATCGCCTGCTTCTCACCGGGCTCTCCTTTACGCTTGGGCGCGGGGAAATCTTGCAGATCACGGGCGCCAACGGCGCGGGCAAAACCACGCTATTGCGGATGATCGCCAGTCTGACCCAACCGGAATCCGGGACGCTCCATTGGCGCGGCCAACCGCTGGAGAAGGTCCGTTCCGCCTATCTCCGAGATCTCATCTACGTTGGCCACGCCGATGGCGTGAAGGGTAGTTTGAGCATCGCGGAAAACCTCACGCTCGCTTCCGCCTTGCATGGGGGCGGGATCCCCATCAACGCGGCCTTGCAGCGTTTGGGTCTTGGCGATCTCGCGGATACGCTAACCCACCGGCTGTCCGCGGGCCAGCGCCGGCGCCTGGCCTTGGCGCGCTTGCTGGTCAACCAAACCTGTCTGTGGCTTCTGGACGAACCCTTTACCGCGTTGGACAAACCTGCTATAAAAACGGTGGCCTCGATGCTGGAAGAGCACGCCGCGCGCGGCGGGCTGGTCATCTTCACGAGCCATCACTCCACCGACATCACAATCAGCCGCGCTTTGCACCTAGAGGATCAGCGGGAATGGAACGGGGACTAGCGCACGCTTGCGCCTGGATCGTCAAGCGCGATTTGCTCTTGTTCTGGCGGCACCGCGCCGAGGCCGCCAATCCCGTTCTGTTCTTTTTTGTGATCGCACTCATTTTTCCCCTCGGCCTGGGACCGGAACCGCAAATGCTTGAGTCCGTGGGCCCCGGCGTGATCTGGATCGCGGCCTTGCTCGCGACGCTCCTGTCCCTCGAAGCCGTCTTTCGCTCGGACCTTGAAGATGGGAGTCTCGAACAGTTGTTGCTGAGCCCGCATCCGCTGACGCTCCTGGTGATGGCCAAGATACTTTCCCATTGGTTGACGGCCGGCTTGCCTTTATTGCTGCTGGCGCCGATCTTGGGACTGCAGTTCGGGATCGCTGGGTACACGCTCGGCGTGTTGTTGCTGACCTTGATACTCGGCACGCCCGCGCTCAGCCTCATGGGCGCTATCGGGGTAGCGCTGACGGCGGGTTTGCGCGCGGCCGGGATCCTGACGACTCTGCTACTCTTACCCCTCTATGTGCCCATCTTGATTTTCGCGACCGGTGCGACCGCCGCCGCGAACCGCGGCTTAGCCTGGGGGCCGCAACTTTATATGCTGGGCGCCCTGCTGATGCTTGCCATCACGCTGGCGCCGCTGGCCGCGGCCGCCGCGCTGCGGATCCGCAATAGCTGAAATATGCAGCAATTACTCGCTCCGAAAAACTTCTACCTCTGGTGCGGCCGTTGGCTGCGGCCCGTGGCCTGGGCCACCGGCTTATGTACACTCACGGGTCTCTATTGGGGCCTCGTCGTCGCGCCGCCCGATTATCAGCAAGGCGACAGCTACCGGATCATGTTCGTGCATGCCCCGAGCGCGTGGATGTCGCTGTTCGTTTATGCGGTTGTGGCCGGCGCCGGGGCCGTCGCCTTGGTCTGGCGGATCAAGATTGCCGAGGTCGTGGCTTCCGCCAGCGCGCCCATCGGAGCGGCCTTTACCGCCTTGGCGTTGATGACCGGGTCGCTCTGGGGCAAGCCCATGTGGGGCACGTGGTGGGTTTGGGATGCGCGGCTTACCTCGGAATTATTGCTGTTGTTCTTATACCTCGGCTATATGGCCTTGGAGCAGGCCATCGAGGATCGCAGGACCGCGACCCGGGCCGCCGCGGTGCTGGCGCTCGTGGGCGCCGTCGATCTGCCGATCATTCACTATTCCGTAGAGTGGTGGCACACCTTGCACCAAGCCCCGACGGTCACGCGCTTCGGCGCGCCCGCTATCCATGGGTCCATGCTCGCGCCCTTGCTCGTCATGGCGCTCGCTTTCTTCGGCTATTACGTGAGTTTGCTGCTCGTGCGCGCGCGGTGTGAGTTGCTCGAACGCGAGCGGACCAACCCTTGGGTAGGCGAAGTGTTGCGGGGCTAGCAGCGTGCGCGAATTCTTTTCGATGGGCGGCTATGGGTTCTATGTGTGGTCCGCATATGGCGTCGCGGCCGTCGTTATGCTCGGACTCTTACTCAGTTCCCTGGCCTGGCGCCGGCGGCTGACAGGACAACTCCGGAATAAATCACGGCGCTCGGCATCCGCACCGCCCGCCGCGCTCGATAAAACCGGCGGGGATTGGACATGACACCGCGTCGGCGCAGGATCATCGCGATCCCTCTGATCTTGGCGGGCGTCTCCGCCGCGGCGGCCTTGGGGCTCACCGCCCTGCGCAGCAACGTCCTGTTCTTCTATACGCCGACACAATTGCTCTCCGGCGAACTTCCCCCTACGGCGACAATCCGCCTCGGCGGGCTTGTACCCAAGGGCAGCGTCCTGCGGACACCCGATAGCCTCAAGATAAGCTTCGAGCTAACGGACCAGCAAAATACGGTCAGGGTACGTTACGAGGGGCTGCTGCCCGATCTGTTCCGGGAAGGCCAAGGCATCGTGGCGCAGGGGCGTCTAGCAGCGGACCGAGTCTTCGACGCAACCGAGGTACTCGCCAAACACGACGAAAACTACATGCCGCCCGAGCTGGCAGCGCACCTGCCCAAAGCTAAGGACACTGCGCCGTGATTCCGGAGCTCGGTCATTTTGCCCTGATCCTGGCCTTGGTCATCGCCACCCTGCAATTCGCCTTACCGCTCGCCGGCGCCCAGCTCGTAAGAGTGCGCTGGATGGCCTTGGCCCGCCCTACCGCGGCGGCCCAGTGCTTGTTTTCTGCCCTGGCCTTCGGGTGTCTGATCGCGAGCTTTATCGGCAATGATTTCTCCGTCGTCTACGTCGCCAACAACTCCAACACGGCGCTTCCCCTGCCCTACCGCATCGCCGCGGTCTGGGGCGCCCACGAGGGTTCTCTGCTGCTCTGGAGCCTGATCCTGAGCGTTTGGATGGTCGCCGTGGCGAGGTTCAGCCATGCCATGCCGCTCGCCTTCGTGGCCCGTGTCCTGGCGATCATGGGGATCATCAACGTGGGGTTCCTATCGTTCATGCTCTTGACCTCCAATCCCTTCGCGCGCCAGTTCCCCGCCGCCGCCGAGGGCCGCGATCTCAACCCGCTGTTGCAGGACCCGGGGCTGGTGATACACCCGCCTATGCTATATATGGGCTACGTGGGGTTCTCGGTCGCCTTCAGCTTCGCCATCGCGGCTTTGATCGGCGGGCGGCTCGACGCGCCCTGGGCCCGCTGGTCGCGTCCGTGGACGCTCATGGCCTGGATCTTTCTGACGGTCGGCATCGCGCTCGGAAGCTGGTGGGCTTACTATGAGCTTGGATGGGGAGGATGGTGGTTCTGGGATCCGGTCGAAAATGCCTCGTTCATGCCCTGGCTCCTCGGGACGGCGTTGATTCATTCCCTCGCCGTCACCGATAAACGCGATGCCTTTAAGCGCTGGACTTGTCTTCTGGCGATCTGCGCCTTTTCGTTGAGCCTGCTCGGAACGTTTCTGGTGCGCTCCGGCGTATTGACCTCGGTGCACGCCTTCGCCACCGATCCCGAGCGCGGTGTCTACATCCTCGGTATCTTAGGGCTTACCGTGGGCGGATCGCTGTTGCTGTACGCCGTCCGAGCCCCGCGTATCGTCGATACCGGGCGCTTCAATCCGTTCTCGCGCGAGGGCCTTCTGCTCCTCAATAATAGCGTGCTTCTGGTCGCGGCGGCCGCGGTATTATTGGGCACCCTGTATCCATTGTTGCTCGATGCCCTCGGGCTCGGGAAGATCTCGGTAGGGCCTCCGTACTTCAATACGGTCTTCGTGCCGCTGATGCTGCTCTTGGGGCTGACGCTCGGACTGGGTCCGCTGACGCGCTGGAAAAGCCACGGCGGGCGTGAGCTTGCGAATCGGTTGCGGCCCGTAGCCTTCGCCTGCGCCACCGTCGCGATGAGCGCCGCTATCGTGCTTGGCCAAGGGAAGGTGATCTTCACGTTTCTCGGTCTCTTCGTGGCGACCTGGGTCCTGCTGAGCACCGCGCTCGCGGTACGGGAGCGTTGGGCGCATCAACACACCTTGAAAGGGATGATGCGGGCGTTATCACCGGGGTTTTCAGGCATGGCCTTGGCTCACCTCGGCTTCGCGCTCACGCTGGCGGGGGTGACGGTGACCTCCCAGTATGGGGCCGAGCGGGATGTGAAGCTTGCGATTGGGGAGACAGCCGATCTCGGCGGATACCGTTTTCGCATGGAGCGCCTGCGGCGCGTGGCCGGCCCGAATTACGATGCGACCGAGGCTAGGATCGTCGCCCTGCGCGAGGAGTCAGTAGTCGCGGAGCTTCATCCGCAGAAAAGGATCTATCGCGTGCAAACCAGCCCGATGACCGAAGCCGCGATCGATGCCGGATTCACCCGCGATCTCTATGTGGCCTTGGGCGAACCGATAGGTAATGAGTCTTGGAGCGTGCGCATCCAGGTGAAACCTTGCGTGCGTTGGATCTGGCTGGGCGCAGTGGTAATGGCGCTCGGGGGGATCCTGGCCGCGAGCGATCGGCGCTATCGCTTTGGTACGCGGCCTGCTCCCGTCCGGCTGGCCGGCGCAGCGGATCCGGCGATCTGAGAGCTCGTGAAAAAATCGTCGCGAGCGAAGAGAGGTCGCGTTCCGCCGGAGCGCAGGACCGTTTCGCCGGGACCGAAACGGAGCGCAAGCCCCGCAGGGGCGAGTCCCAAGGACGGGACGAGCAACCGGAGTGTATGTTGAAATACATGAGGATTCCGAGCACCGCCGGAACGCGAGATCCCGAGCGCAGTAGATTTTTTAACAAGCTCTGGGCCGTGGTGCGTTACTTGCTGCCCTTAACGGCCTTTATAGTGTTAGTGGCCCTCCTCATCACGGGTCTCCAGCGTGATCCGAGGCTCGTCCCGTCCCCGTTTATCGATAATCCCGCGCCCGGATTCGATCTCCCGCAATTGCGCGATCCGGCGAAACGCATCAACACCCAAGACTTAAAAGGCACCGTCACCTTGGTCAACGTGTGGGCGAGCTGGTGCGTAGCCTGCCGCGATGAGCACCCTCTGCTCCTCGATCTGGCGCGCACGAGTGGACTGCGGATCATCGGATTGAACTACAAGGATGAGCGTGAACAAGCGCTCGCCTGGCTGCGGCGCTTGGGCGATCCCTATGAAACCATTGCCTACGACGGCGACGGCCGGGCCGCGATCGAGTGGGGCGTCTACGGCGTTCCGGAAAGCTTCCTGGTCGATGCCGGCGGTATCGTCCGCTTAAAGCACGTGGGACCGCTGACCCCCGCGGTCGTCGAGTCGGATCTGCTGCCGCGGCTGCGGGAGACCGGCCCACGCTCCGCAAACGGCGCCGAATAATCCATGCGCTGGCTCCTGGTCTTGACTTTGACCTATTCGTTGGCCGCGGCGGCCGCGGATCCGGCCGTCTTCGAGTTCAGCGATCCCCGGCTAGAGCAACGCTTCCAAGAGATCGCCGGCGAGCTCCGTTGCCTGGTGTGCCAGAATCAATCGCTCGCCGATTCTCACGCCGAGCTCGCCGGCGATCTGCGCCGCGAGATCTTCGCGATGATGCAAGCGGGCCGAACCGATCGGGAAATCATCGACTTCATGGTAAAACGCTACGGCGAGTTCGTCCTCTATCGGCCTCCCATCACGCTTAAGACCCTGGCGCTTTGGTTCGGCCCCGCGGTGACTCTATGCGTCGGGATTTGGTTCCTGGTGCGCACCGTGCGCCACCGCCGCGGCCAGTCCATCACCCTCGCACCCGCTGAACGCGAGCGCGTCGCCAGGTTGCTCGGGACGAAGGACCCCTAACGCTAGCGCCCGGTGCGAGCGTTTCGAGTGCCTTCCACTTCACGCGCAAAGGACCGGTGATCCTATTCTGGGGCCTCGCGGCCGTGATGGTCACCGTGGCATTGGGATTGATATTGGCGCCGCTGGTGCGCCGGAGCGAGTTGCCCGGCCGTGATCCGCAGGAAGCAGCGCTCTCGGTTTACCGCCAACGCTTCCGGGAGCTAGGCGACGATCTCGGCCGCGGATCGCTAACCCAAGCGCAGTTCGAGGAGGCCCGCGAAGAACTTGAGACGGCGCTCGCGGGGGACCTGCCCGCGGAGACGCTCCCGCCGCCGCACGCACGGGAACTTCCGCGCAATTGGCGCACCGCCCTGGCTGTTTCCATCGCTGTGCCGATCCTCTCGGCCGGCGGCTACCTGTGGCTCGGCGCTGCCGAAGAGCTTGGCACGGCGATGCGCCAGACCGAGGACGAGGTAAACCGCCGCCAACATCTCCAAGAAGCGATCGCAACGCTCGAGTCGCGGCTTAGCGCCGACCCCGATCTTGGTGAGGGCTGGCTGTTGCTCGGGCGTACCTATCTCGCGCTCGCCGAACCCGTGAAGGCAAAGGCGGCGCTCGCCCGGGCGCACCGGCTTCTCGGCGATAACCCCGATCTCCTCATCGATTATGCGCGCGCGGTCGCGATGTCGCACGGCGGCCGGGTGGACGGCCAAGCCGCCGAGTTTATCGAACGCGCGCTCAAGCTCGCTCCCGAACACCCGGGAGCATTGTGGCTGGCGGCGGCGGCGAGCATGGACCGTGGCGCTAACGCCGAGGCGCGCGGCTATTTGCAGCGGCTCGCGCAGCAGTTACCTGCGGGGAGCGAGCAGGAGCGCTTGGTGCGCCTGCAGCTTGCGCAACTAGACGAAGACGGCGCCGGAACCTCTACGGGCGCAAGAGGCGCGGTACGGCTCGAAGTCCAGGTGACGCTGGACAAATCCTTGACAGAGCGGATTGGTCCCGACACGACAGTCTTCGTGTTCGCCCGTGCAACTCAGGGTCCGCGAATGCCTTTGGCTATCGCACGTATCCGCGCTCAGGACCTCCCTGCGACGGTCGTCCTCGACGACTCGCGGGCCATGACCCCCGAGCTTAAGCTATCGAAGTTCGATGCGGTCGTGGTCGGCGCCCGCGCCTCGCTTTCGGGTGACGCACGCGCCCAGAGCGGCGATCTCGAGGGATACACGCCGAACGCCATCTCGCTCACGGAACGCCCGAGCGCACCGATCGCGGTGACTATTGACCGCATCGTGCCTTAACCCGCGCACGGGCGCTTGTGTTTAAGGCATCTCCTGACTTCCGTGACAGCGGGGCGCGGACACTGAAGCGATCGCCGCTCGCCTCGCACAAAACGGCCGGTTGGCCGGCGTTGGCGGGGCGATTGCTCGTGAATTGACGATGCCGTAACCGATTTGGGGCGCGAGCATGCATCTCGACAGTGGAAAACATGGTAATTATTCTTCCTGATACTCCTCCTCAGTGTAGGTGAATGAACTTGCCCTCCGAGGGCACGCCAGCGCCGTTCAGAATGAAAAGCATGTAATTCCCGCGTGGGGCAATCGCGTGAGGGTGGCCGCCGTCCGGCGCGGTCGCGGTGAGCTCCGTGGAGCCGCTCTGATAGAAGGTCATGTGCACGATGCGCTGTTCGCTGTCCGTTTGATGGGTCACCGCCATCGGCCGGATCAGCACGACCTTGGCGATGCTGGCGGCCTGAGGAGTTTCCACGGTGAACGTATCGCCATGGTGGAACTGCGGGGCATGAGTGGATGTTGGGGTTTCCCCGTTCACCTGGCTTATGACCGGGCGGGCGGCGGCCGTCCCGTCGGCGTTGAACAAATACGGCGGGCTGAAGACCTCGATGGAGTTCTCCACGCTGAGGCTACAGCCCCCGGGCGAGGCCCCACCAGCCATCATCACCTTGCCGCTGGGCAGCAACAGGGCACAGGCGTGGTAGTGCCTCGGGCGGTTCATCTCGTCCATCTCGCGCCACGCGTTGACGACGGCGTTCGGGTTGTAGATCCAGCTCGGGTACGGTGCAGCCTGGAGTCCGCCGCATACGAAGATCGTCGAGTCCGGCAGCAGAACGGCGCTGACGTTGATTCGGGCCCGCCCGTCGGGAATGGTCGTGGTCGGGCCCCAGGTCGGCGAGAGGGTGGAGAGATTGATGGTCTGCGCGGTGGCGTTCGTGCCGACTGGGCCGCCACCGATCACCGTGACGCGGACAAAGGGATAAGAAGGCTGGAGAAACAGCACCGACATCCCTTTGGCCCGATCAATCGTCGGCCCCGCCACCTCCGTCCAATGGCCGCTGGTCGCGCCCATCGGCGCGTCAAAGGTGAACCAAGCCGCCGGTCCGTCGGCGTACCCGCCTGGGCTGCCGGTACTGCAGTTGGCAAAGCCTGTGGGCGCGTATAAGATCTCTCCCCCGGGAAGCATGTGCAACCCCGGGTAGGTCTGGCTGAAGTGTTTCGTGATCGCACCGTTCACGGTGATCGGCAGGAAGGCGTTGGTGGCCTCCGAGTAGACCTCCATGCCGCCGGCGCCGCCTGAACCACCGGCCACGAGGACGCGCGCACACGCTCCCGTGGGTCCCTGCTCGTCACCCAGCATCAGCGCCGTCGGATACCACCGTCGAGTCGTCATGTCGCCCGTGCGTGTCCAGGTTCGCAGCACCGGGTCGAAGCGCCAGCCTTGGTTCGAGGTGGCGGCCCCAGGGCCACCACCACCACCGCCCACCACCAACAATTTTCCATCGGACAGGAAGGCGTGACCGGAGCAGAAGAGATCCGCGGTCAGGCCCGTGACGGAGCCAGGAATGGTTGTGAACCGCGGAGTCACTTCATCGGTCGGATCCCAGAGGATGGTATCCGTGCCGCTCTCGATGAACACGACCTCGCCCGTGCGCAACAAGGCCGCATGCTCGATGGAGAGCTCGACGCCCCCAGCTTCCATGTCGAAGAGATAGTCCCAGCGTCCATAAGTGGCAGGACCGAGGGCGCTGA
>JBOIDL010000100.1:0-13804 GCA_050740435.1 Gammaproteobacteria bacterium | reverse complement strand
ATCCAACCCAATCGTCGTAATATTCATCTCGGACTCCCCCTCTTCGTTTAAGTGGTATATTCGAATCTCCACTTTGGCACATCACGATGCCGTTTAGGAGAGGGTGGAGTCCATCCCATTAGGGTGCCATGTACGAAGCATGTCCGTCCTCCTCGCTCATGGGGGACAATATTTCTACTTGAGCCGGCCATGCCGAACATGCGAACCGGCGATGGTATCACGGCTACGGCCGTATTAAACCAGGAAAGCTTCGAGAATTCTGTGAGAAATTCATGTTTTGACGGGCATCGCATTCGGTGCAGTACGGGTGAGCGCAGCCGTGTTTAAGTGCTTCTGGAAGCTCTGCAAAAGTGTCGCGAGCAAGCCTAGATGCGCGAAGCCGCGGAGCGCGTCGCGAGACATATCAGGTAGATAGGCGAGCGACGCGCGAGCACGCGACAAAGCAGATGGGCTGCGCAGTAACTTCTGCAGAGCTTCGCTAATAATGTACGAGAGTATGCACGCGATACTCGGCCAACTGCGCGCGGCCGCCGAGCGCATCGAGCTCGACGACGAAGGCGCAGCCCGCGACCTCGGCGCCCAGCTTCTTGATGAGCAGACAGCTCGCCGCCGCCGTGCCCCCGGTGGCGATGAGATCATCGATCAGCAACACCCGGTCGTCCGCGGTGAGCGCGTCTACATGCACTTCGAGCCCGGCCGATCCGTACTCGAGGTCGTAATCGGTTCGCGCCACGTTATAAGGAAGCTTGCCGGGTTTGCGCAAGGGGACAAACCCGACTCCGAGCTCCCAAGCGACCAGGCTGCCGAAGATAAATCCGCGCGCTTCCATTCCGACCACGGCCGTGAGTCGTTCGCCGAGGAAGGGGTGGAGGAGTTGGTGCACCGTCAGCCGCAGTGTCGCGGGGTCCTTGACCAGCGGGGTAATGTCTTTGAATTGGATCCCGGGCTTGGGGAAGTCCGGGATATTGCGGATCTTGGCTTTGAGTCTATCCATGGCCGGGAGGATTTTCTTTTACGTCATCATAATGATATTTTTTATCCCCGACCAGACGAAGATCTTTGCCATGCACCGGTGGGATGTCAGCCCGAAAGAAGCCGTCGCCATCCAGCGGCAGTGGTGTGCAAAGGTCGTGCGCCGCGATCGCCTGGGTGCGGTGCAGCGGGTCGCCGGGATCGATGTCGGTATCAAGGCGCGCGGGGCTTTAGCGCGCGCGGCGGTCGTGATCTTACGCTACCCGGATCTCACGTTGGTCGAGCAGGTCGTGATCGAGCGCCCGGCCGAGTTTCCCTATGTGCCGGGGTTGCTTTCCTTTCGCGAGGTTCCAGTCGTACTGGAAGCTTTGGACAAGCTCACTCAGGCGCCCGATCTGTTGCTCTGTGATGCTCAGGGCTATGCCCATCCGCGCCGTTTCGGCCTGGCCTCGCATTTGGGCGTCCTCACCGATACGCCATCGATTGGAGTTGCCAAGACACGGCTGATCGGCGAGCATGCGCCGGTGCCTGCTCCGATGGGGGCGTGGACGCCGTTGCGCGATCGGGACGAGATCATCGGCGCCGCGCTCCGCACACGAACGGGAGTGAAACCGCTCTATGTCTCCGTTGGCCATCGGGTGTGCCTCGAAACAGCGCTTCGCTTCGTGATGTCATGCGTCACAAAATACCGCTTACCGGAGACGACACGTTGGGCCCACCGCATCGCCTCCGGCCCGTGACTCGCGATCTTCCTCGGCGCGTGTATCCATTGGGCCGAGCGGGGCTGTTCGCGCTCGGCATCCTCCTCACGGTGGCGCGCGGAGCGGACGCCGGCGAGCCGGACGAGTATGGCCCGGCGCGGCTGCGGATGGTCGCTACGATCGAGGAAGAGTTTCGCTGGACCGCTAGCATGGTCGGGCCACTCGACCCCTCTGTCGCCGAGATCATGCGCAAGGTACCGCGGCATCGCTTCGTTCCTGACGACTATCAGCGGGATGCTTACCTCAACCAGCCCCTTCCGATTGGCTACGGACAGACGATCTCGCAACCGTACATCGTCGCCTTGATGACCGGTCTCCTCGCTGTGGAATCCGCCGCCGTGGTGCTGGAGATCGGCACAGGATCGGGCTATCAGGCCGCGGTGCTGGCGGAGTTGGTCAAGCAAGTCTACACGATCGAGATCATCGAGCCCTTGGGGAAGCTGGCCCGCGAGCGTCTGAGGGGCTTGGGCAAGCACAACGTGCACACGCGCATCGGCGATGGGTACTTCGGGTGGGAGGAACACGCCCCCTTTGACGGCATCCTCGTCACCGCCGCCGGCGATCATATACCTCCGCCGCTGGTCAAACAGCTCAAGCCCGGTGGCAAGTTGGTCATGCCGGTCGGCGGCTTCTTGACCCAGTACTTGGTATTGGTGGAAAAGGCGGGCGACGGCACCGTCACCACCCGCCAGCTACTCCCGGTGCGGTTCGTGCCCTTGACCGGGGATCACTAGGCTGAGAGCTTGTGAAAAAACCGTCGCGAGCGAAGGGAGGTCGCGTTCCGCCGGAGCGCAGGACCGTTTCGCCGGGAGCGAAACGGAGCGCCAGCCCCGAAGGGGCGAGTCCCAAGGATGGGGCGAGCAACCGGAGTGCAAGCGTGTCGCTATGCTCGTGATGCATTTCGGCCATCCTGACCCCGAAATGCACTCGCATCACGCGACAAGTGATTATGCCGCGACCGTCCTGCGTCCGCAGCGTCGCACCACTGCGCGGTGCGACACAGCTCCCACACTGACTTTACGGCGCGATGCGTCTCCTGCTTCGCCCGTCGACGCGCGCCTATCGCGGGCTCCTCGACTTCGCCTTCGGCTCTCCATGTCTCGTCGTATGTTGAAATACATGAGGATTCCGAGCACCGCCGGAACACGACATCCCGAGCGCAGTAGGTTTTTTCACAAGCTCTGAGGCCGCGGGGATGGACGAGAACCAACCGTCGCGCGGGTTCCTGTTTACCGTGTTCCTGATCTCCGGAACATCCTTAGCTTACGAGGTCCTATCGATACGCCTCCTCTCCATCGTCTCCTGGCATCATCTCGCGTACATGGTGATGAGCCTCGCGCTCCTCGGATACGGTGTGAGCGGGACCTTTATTTTGCTCGCATCCCGTCTTATTGAGCGCGCGCCCGAACTTGCCTACGTCATCAACGCGGTCCTCTTCGGCATCAGCTCCGTCGGGTGTTTTTTGGCTGCCCAGACGATGCTCGTCAATCCCGCGCAGATGCTTTGGGAAGGGCAACAGGTCGTGCGACTGGCGGCCATGTATTTGTTGCTGTCCTTACCCTTCTTTTTCGCATCGAATTGCATCGCGATCGCGATCGTGCGTCATAAGCGCCACCTGCACCGCGTCTACGCCGTGGACCTCTTTGGGGCCGGCGTCGGGGCCTTGGGAGTCGTGCTGGTGTTGCATGCCTTATCGCCGGGCGCGACCTTGAAGCTCTTGGGATGCGTCGCTCTAATCGCAGCGGCCCTGGCGTGGTCGGTTCTGGGGTGCCGGCCGCGCAAGGTGAGCGCATACCTGGCGCTCTGCGCCTTGCTGGCGCCCTTCGCCCTGTCGCAACCCTGGGCGGAGTTGCGGCCGCTGCAATACAAGGGTTTGCAACAGGCCTTGAAGGTCGTCGGGACCCGCATCGTGACTGAACGCTCGGGGCCGCTGGGCTTATTACAGGTGCTTGAAAGCCCGAAAGTCCCGTTTCGTATTGCGCCCGGACTGAGCCTTAACACCCCGGCGCTCCCGCCCGCGCAACTCGCGCTGTTCACCGACGCCGACGGCATGACGGCGATCACGCGCTTCGACGGTGACTTGAGGCCGCTTGCTTTCCTGGCCTATATGCCGAGCGCCGCGCCTTACCGGTTGCGCAAGAACCCACGGGTCTTGATCTTGGGGGCCGGCGGCGGATTGGAGGTGCTGCAAGCGCTTTACCATCGGGCGCGCCGTATCGACGCGGTCGAGCAGAACCCGCAGGTCATCGGTTTGGTGCGCGACCACTACCGTGACTACACCGGGGCGCTGTATACGCGCGATCCCGTCCACATCCACCTCGCGGAAGCGCGGGGGTATATCGCAACCGCCCCGGAGTCATTCGATATCATCCAGATCGCGTTGCTAGAGGCATTCAATACCTCCGCCTCGGGTCTCTATGCGCTCAACGAGAGTTATCTTTATACCGTCGAGGCGTTTCAGCAAGCGATTAAAAAACTCGCTCCCGGCGGGCTGCTGGCCGTGACCCGGTGGGTAAAGGTGCCGCCCCGCGATGAGCTTAAGCTCTTTGCCACGGCCATCGCGGCCTTGCGCACCGAGGGGGTCGAGGACCCGGGGCGCCAGCTTGCGTGGCTCCGTGGTTGGAGAACCTCGACCTTGCTCGTCAAGAACGGGAAGTTACGCCAGGCTGAGCTGCGTGAGCTGCGTGAGTTTTGCCGCGCGCGCTCCTTTGATCTGGCCTATCTTCCGGGGATGAAAGCGCACGAGTCGAATCGCTATAACCTACTCCCCGAACCGTATTTTTTCACCGGGGCCGAGGCCTTACTTGGAGACGCTGCCGGCGCCTTTCTAGATCGTTACAAGTTCGATATCAAACCCGCGACCGATGATCGGCCCTATTTCTTTCAGTGGTTCAAATGGCCCGTTCTCAAGGAGGCTTTCGCCTCGCGGGGCGCGGGGGGCTATGCGCTCCTGGACCTCGGTTACCTCGTGCTGCTGGCCACGCTGATTCAGGCGCTGGCCTTAAGCGTGCTATTAATATCGCTCCCGCTGCGTTTCATAAACCGGCGCGGGCCTTCGGGCCCAAAGGCGTTAAAGGTCAAGCTGGCGTGCTATTTTTTGGCCGTCGGGCTCGGCTTCATGTTAATCGAAGTGGGATTCTTCCAACGCTTCGTGCTTTACTTGTCTCATCCGCTGTACGCGATGTCGGTGGTGCTGACGGGATTCCTGATCTTCGGCGGGGCTGGGAGCATGACCTTAGCTCGCCAAGCCACGCCGCAAGCGGCCGTAACGCGGGCCGTCACAGCGATCGTCGTAATTACCTTGATCTACCAAGCCACGCTGCCGATGCTCTTTGCGGCCACGCTTGCCTGGAACGATGCGGTGAAGATTGCGATCACGCTCCTGGTCATCGCGCCACTGGCGTATTTTATGGGCCGGCCTTACCCGGCCGCCTTGCGGACTATGTCCGAGCGCGCGCCGCTCTTGATTCCCTGGGCTTGGGGCATCAACGGCTGTGCGTCGGTCTTGGGCGCGGTGCTGGCCATGGTGATCTCTATTGAGCTCGGGCTGAGCGCGGTGGTTTATTTGGCGGCGATACTGTATCTACTCGCAGCCACCTTGCGGCCCTAAACGCAATGGAGGCCTCGGCCGCAAGCGGCTTATGCCGAGCTTCGATGCGGATAAATCAACAAAACCTTCCGGAAGTAACACCTTTTTTTGATTTATCCGATTCCAGCGCAGGATCTGACGGACGCTGACGCGGTATTGATTCGCGATCAACGACAGCGAGTCTCCTGCCCAGATCGTGTGGCGCAGGCCCGCGCGCCGCGGCTTCACGGCAAGAACGGCGAGGGTGTAGACGATCCCGGTCCCAAGCGCACAATCATTCCGCCGTTTCCGGCTCCAATTCCGCCTCGATTGTGAGTGCCAACTGTAGCTGGTCAGTGCCGGCGGGCTCGCCGAGCAGGGGTAATTCCGACAGGTGCCTGAGATTGAAGTACTCTAAAAACTGCGGGGTCGTGGCGTAAACGGCGGGCCGCCCCGGGACATCGCGATGGCCCGCCATGCGCACCCATTCCCGTTCAAGCATGGTCTTCAGGATCCCGGTGCTGACCGCGACCCCGCGCAACGCCTCGATCTCCCCGCGCGTGATCGGTTGCCGGTAGGCAATGATCGCCAGCGTTTCGAGAAGCGCGCGCGAATAACGCGGCGGACGCTCTTCCCCCAGCCGATTGATCCAGGTCGATAGGTCCGCGCGCGTCTGCACCCGATACCCACGCGCCACCCGGACTATCTCGATGCCGCGTCCGGCATAGTCCTCCGCGAGCGCGGCAAGCGCGCGCTCGATGTCCTCCCGCAGGGAATCGGGCGGGCCGTCCGGCTCGAACAGTGCCGTCAGCCGCTCAACCGTCAGCGGCTGATCGGAAGCCATCAGCGCCGCCTCGACGATGTCCTTGATCGACGTAGCGTTCACGCCGCGGCTTTGATGTAGACCGGAGCCAGCGGCTCCGATTGAACGATATCGATCAGCGACTCTTTCATCAGCTCCAGGATGGCAAGAAACGTCACCACCGCCCCCATGCGTCCTTCCGCGCGCGAAAATAGCTGGGTGAATTCCATGAACTCGCATCCCGCGAGCCGATCGAGCACCATCACCATGCGTTCGCGCACCGATAAGGGCTCGCGCTGTACATGGTGATGGGAAAATAATTGCGCCCGCGCCAGCACCTCGAAAAAGACGCTCCGCAGCGTGTCGAGTGCGACCGCCGGGTGACGCCGCAGCGTCTGGCGATCCGCGATTTCGGGGGTAACGAGGTGCAGATCGCGCTCCAAGCGGGGCAGCGCATCGAGGTCTTCGGCGGCGCGCTTATAGCGTTCATATTCTTGCAGACGCCGCATGAGATCGGCGCGTGGATCGGTGCCTTCTTCCTCGTTTGGCGCCGGCTTCGGCAGCAACATGCGTGATTTAATCTCGGCCAAGACCGCCGCCATTACCAAGTACTCGGCGGCCAATTCCAGCTTCACCACCACCATGAGATCGATGTAGCGTATGTATTGTTCCGTGATGCGCGCGATCGGGATATCCAGAATGTTAAGGTTCTGGCGTTTAATCAGATACAGCAGGAGATCGAGCGGGCCCTCGAAGGCTTCCAGAAAGACCTCCAAGGCATCCGGAGGAATATAAAGATCGGCCGGTAACTCGGTGACGGGCTGCCCACGCACCCTCGCGATCGGGGCGTCTCGCGCGCCGCGAAGCGCGATGTCGCTCGCGCTCTCCGCGCTCGAATCGGGCGCCATCATGCCGTTCACAGACGTTTAACGGTACACCACGGCCATCGCCTCGCGCACCTCATCAATGGTGTCACGCGCAACATCGCGTGCCGCCTCGCAACCTTCAGCGACGATGGCCCGCACCGTATCCGGATCCTTGGCATACTCCTCGGCGCGTTCCCGGATCGGCGTGAGCTCCGCGAGTATGGTATCAATCACCGGTTGCTTGCACTCAAGGCAGCCGATCCCGGCGTTACGGCATCCATCCTGGACCCAGGCCTTGACCTCTTCGCCCGAGTAGACGGAGTGAAGCTGCCATACCGGACACTTGTCGGGATCGCCGGGGTCTTGCCTGCGCACCCGCGCCGGATCGGTGCGCATGGTCTTGAGCTTTTGCACGATGGAATCCGGGGCTTCGCGCAGGCCAATGGTATTCCCGTAGGACTTGGACATTTTCTCCCCATCGAGGCCCGGCATTTTGGATTCAGGGGTGAGCAGCGCTTGCGGCTCGGGTAATATCACCCGGCCGCTACCTTCAAGATAACCCAACAAGCGCTCGCGATCACCGAGCGCGATGTTATGTTGCGATTCCAGGTAAGCCCGGGCCGTGGCCAGTGCCTCGTTATCCCCTCGCTCTTGAAAACGCTTGCGCAGATCGAAGTACAGCTTGGCGCCCTTCTTACCCATCTTGCGCGCGGCTTCCTCCACCTTTTCCTTGAAATCGGGCTCCCGTCCGTAGAGATAGTTGAACCGTCGCGCCACCTCGCGCGCAAATTCAATATGGGCCACTTGATCTTCACCGACGGGAACATGGCCCGCTTTATAGATTAATATGTCGGCGGTTTGCAGCAACGGATAGCCCAGAAACCCGAAGGTGGCGAGGTCCTTGTCCTTGAGCTTTTCTTGCTGGTCCTTATACGTGGGAACGCGCTCGAGCCAACCGAGAGGCGTAATCATCGACAGCAGCAGCGTCAACTCCGCGTGCTCGGGCACCCGCGACTGGACGAACAGCGTAGCCTCTCCCGGATTGATGCCTACGGCGAGCCAATCGATTACCAGATCCCAAACCGAATCCGCGATGCCGCTCGGGTTCTCATACTCGGTCGTCAACGCATGCCAGTCAGCGACGAAAAAGAAACATTCGTATTGGTGCTGTAACTCGATCCAGTTCTTCAAGACACCGTGATAATGCCCGAGGTGCAGCATCCCGGTCGGGCGCATCCCCGACAAGACACGGCGATTCGGACTAGGGTTCACGGGCAGCCTGTTTGCAGGGAGCGATACCGCATCAGGTACTTAGGGAAGCTCTGCAAAAGTTACTGCGCAGCCCATCTGCTTTGTCGCGTGCTCGCTCGTCGCTCGCCTATCGACCTGATATGTCTCGCGACTCGCTCCGCGGCTTCGCGCATCTGGGCTTGCTCGCGACACTTTTGCAGAGCTTCCCTAGGGCCCGCCACGGGCGGTCCCGCCGCGGCACTCCTAGCGGACATCCACGGATGCATCCCCCTTTGATCGTCGTCAAGCACTCATTCAACCCCGCGAATCGACTACTCATCCTATTGTTTCACGGATCCGACATCGGCGAATAGAGTCGCCGGAGAGTTTCCTTTATGATTATGCGAGTACCCGTTTTGCACCTATTATGAAACTGCTCTTTGATCTATTCCCCGTCATCGTGTTTTTCACGGCCTTCAAGCTGGCCGATGACCCTCACCAAGGGGTCTTGACCGCGACGGCGGCGGCCATTGTGGCCACGCTCATACAGGTACTCTATACCTGGATTAAGCACCGCCGCGTGGAACCCATGCTGCTGGTCACGCTCGCGCTCATCGTGATCCTCGGCGGCGCCACGCTGCTCTTACAAGACGAACGCTTTATCAAATGGAAGCCGACGGCGGTCAACTGGTTGTTCGCGATGGCTTTTCTCGGCAGCGAGTTTATAGGAAGCAAGAACCTGACGCAGCGCATGATGGCGAGGCATATGAATCTACCCGAGGCTGTCTGGACCCGCGTCAATTTGAGCTGGGTAATCTTCTTTTTGATCCTCGGCACCGCCAACCTCTATGTGGCCTTCAACTTCGCGACCGAAGTCTGGGTCAACTTTAAGCTTTTCGGTATGTTAGGCCTCACCTTCGTGTTTGTGTTGTTACAAGCCCTGTACCTCACGCGCCAAGCGGATTCCTTACACGGTAAGGAGCACTAGCAGTGTATTACGCCATCATCGGTGACGATGCGAAGGATAGTCTCGACAAACGTGCAGGCGCCCGCGCGGCCCACATCGCGCGCTTGCGGGTGTTGCTGGATCAAGGGCGTGTCCTCATCGCCGGCCCGCACCCGGCGATCGATAGCGAGGATCCCGGTCCGGCCGGGTTTACCGGCAGCTTGATCGTGGCGGAATTCGACTCGCTCGAAGAAGCGGAGACATGGGCCAAGGAAGATCCTTATATGACTGCAGGGGTCTATCAGCGCGTCACGGTTAAACCCTTCAAAAAGGTTTTTCCGTAAGTGTGTTATCTCGATCGGATCACGCGCGTGCGCCAGTGTCTGGATGCTGCACTCGATCCCGTGCGGCTTGCGATCGACGACCAGTCCGAACATCATCTCGGGCATGCGGGCGCGGCGAGCGGCGGCGGTCACTATGCGGTTACGATCGTCTCGGAGCGCTTCCGCGGCCTCGCGCCCATCGCCCGCCACCGTGCCGTTTACGCAGCCCTCGGCGACCTCGTCGGCACCGACATACATGCCATCAGCATCAAGGCATTGACCCCGGATGAAGAGCGAACCAGCGGATAGCGGGCCGCTTGACGCGGGGTTCGACGCGAGGCCCGCTCGCGCCAGCCTCGCGTGGCGTTCGCGCGACGACCGCTCTTTCCTCTATCATGGTGACCGCTCGGAGATCATGGGAGATATTGCGGATGACAGCATCGATTGCATCTGGACCGATCCGCCCTATTTTCTCTCGACCGGCGGGACGACTTGTGTGGCCGGCAAACGCGTGCCGGTGGACAAGGGCGCTTGGGATCGGAGCCAAGGACTCTCGATAGACCACGATTTTAACCGTAGCTGGTTACGCGATTGCTACCGCGTCTTGAAGCCCACTGGCACGATCTGGGTCAGCGGTACGCTGCACGTCTACCTCTCGGTCGGCATGGCCCTGCTCGAAGAGGGATTTCGGATCCTCAATGACATCGTGTGGGAAAAACCCAATCCCCCGCCGAACCTCGGCTGCCGTTGCTTTACGCATGCCACCGAGATCGTGCTCTGGGCCACCAAGGCAGCCAAGGGTAGCCCACACCGATACACCTTTAATTACGCCGCGATGCGGTCGGACAATGGCGGCCGGCAGATGAAAAACGTCTGGCGCATCCCCGCGGTCGGCCGAGCCGAAAAAGTGCATGGCAAACACCCTACGCAGAAACCGGTTGCGCTCATCGACCGCTGCCTCAGGGCCAGCACCCAACCCGGGGAGCGGGTCTTGGATCCGTTCGCGGGAAGCGCATCGGCCGGGATCGCGGCATTGCAGCTCGGACGGACGTTCACCGGCTGCGAGCGCGACAGCGGATTTATCGACATTGCGGTACGGCGCTTAGCAGTGGCCGACGCCGCGCTCCCCTGGTAGCCGTGGACGCGACCGTAACGCTGGCGATGGAGCTCATCGCGCGGCGCTCGATCACCCCCGAGGACAGCGGTTGCCAAGCGTTGATCGCCGAGCGGCTCGCGCGCCTGGGTTTTCACATCGAACCCCTGCGTTTCGGCGAGGTCGAGAACCTCTGGGCCCGCCGCGGCGAAGCGCGGCCGCTCGTGGTGTTCGCGGGCCACACCGACGTCGTGCCCCCTGGTCCGCGGTCGGCTTGGCATAGCGATCCGTTTCAACCCGAAATTCGCGACGGTTTCTTATACGGCCGAGGCGCGGCCGACATGAAGGGGAGCCTCGCGGCCATGGTCACGGCTGCGGAACGCTTTCTGTCCGGCCACCGCGATCACCGGGGATCGTTGGCGTTTCTCCTCACCAGCGACGAGGAAGGCTCCGCGATCGACGGCACCGCGAAGGTAGTCGAAACCCTGCGAGCACGCGGGGAGACCATCGACTGGTGTGTGATCGGGGAACCGACCAGCGAGCAGCGTATCGGCGATACGGTCAAGATCGGCCGCCGCGGCTCGCTGAGCGCCACGCTCCGGATCCACGGGGTACAGGGCCATGTGGCCTATCCGGATAGAGTCGTCAATCCCATCCATTCGGCCTTACCCGTACTCTCGGACCTTCTTAATACACGCTGGGACCCGGGCAATGAGCACTTCCCGCCCACCACGTTTCAAATCACCAATGTCCACGCCGGGACGAGCGTCGACAACGTCGTCCCCGCTCACATCGAGATCTCGTTCAACCTTCGCTTCTCCAACCACTGGAGCGCGGGGACACTACAGGAACGCATCCTCGCCGTGTTAAATCGGCACGAACTTCGTCATGACTGCGACTGGCGCATCGCGGGTGAACCTTTCCTGGCCAAACAGGGGAAACTGCTCGACGCCGTACTAAGCGCCGGGCGGGAAGTTACGGGACACCGGGCCGTGCTCTCGACCAGCGGCGGGACCTCGGACGGGCGCTTCATCGCCCCGGGCGGGACCGAGATCGTAGAGCTGGGGCCGGTCAATGCCAGCATTCACAAGGTCAACGAACGGGTCGCCGTAGCCGATCTGAGGACACTCTCGGCGATCTATGAGCGCGTCCTGCAGCGGCTGTTATGCGAACAGTAGGCGGCTGCCGAGTATATATACCTACGTGAAATGCCTTCGCGCCCGCCCATCCTACTTGCCTTTGTACCTGTAGAGTTAAGCCTTCGATTTTAAGTTCCCCAGCAAGAATCTCGCACTTTTGCTCTCAGGCTTCCTTCAGACAAACCTTCGCAGGCTTGCCCTTGCCGTCGGCTAGGCGGCGCTGCAACGGCACTGGCCGGAGCTGACCCACTATCTGGAGCTCGATAGCGTCACGCTGGAGGACCTGCTATTGAGCTTCGGGTCCCCGGCGGAGCTCAGGGACCGTAGGACGGATGCGTAATCCGAGCGCGCCCCATCACTAGCCATGATCAGTCTAAATGCGCTATGCTTCCCGCGCCGCTGATCCGCCCGACGGGCAACGTATGCAAACCAATCGACCAACCGTAGTTCGACAAATGCTGGACTGGCGCGCCGCCATCATCGCCGGCATCGTTGCCGGCGTCGTATTCGTGCTGTTGAACATGTGGCTCGCCAGTTACTACTTGGGTAACGCCAATTTGCCGCTGCAACTTTCCGCCGCAGTTGTTCTGGGGCCGAGCGTGCTGCCGCCTGCCGCAGGCGTGGGCGGGGGCGTCTACGCGGCCGGCTTCATTGTGCACATGCTTCTGGCCATCGCGTTCGCGTGCTTGGTCGCATTCTGTCTGCATCGCTGGGGAATTCTGGTCGGCATTGTCGGCGGTGCGTTATTTGGTCTGGCGCTTTATGCGATCAACTACTATTCGGTGGCGGACGCGTTTCCGTGGCTCGCGCCGCTGCGCGGCTGGATCATGGCGCTGTCGCACGTCATTTTCGGCGCGATCGCCGGCGGTGTTTACGAGGCGCTGGAGCGCGACCGCTTCGAACATGTTCGCGTCTAAGGAAGCTCTGAAAAAGTGTCGCGAGCAAGCCTAGATGCGCGAAGCCGCGGAGCGAGTCGCGAGACATATCAGGGAGATAGGCGAGCGACGCGCGGGCACGCGACGACGCGGGGAGCGGCCCAGGGACGGCCGCGCTTTGAGGAGCGAGGACAAGCAGATGGGCTGCGCAGTAACTTTTGCAGAGCTTCCCTAAGCAAGGCTCACTAGGAATCGCGGCATGTGGAAAATGCGCCTGATCATCATGTTGGTGATCGCGGGTTTTTCTGTTTTTTCGTTTTTCAGCAAGACTTCGGTCAATCCGATCACCGGCGAATCGCAGCGCGTTGGCCTGACCCAGGATCAAGAAATTGCCATGGGATTGCAGGCCGCGCCCGAGATGGCAGCACAGTTCGGCGGCATGTATACCGATGAACGCGTACAACAAAGCGTGAAAGCCCTAGGCAAGAAAATCGTCGCGCAAAGTATCGCGGCGCAGAGCGGCTATCCGTTCGATTTTCATGTGCTGGCGGACGACAAAACCGTGAACGCATTCGCGCTGCCCGGCGGGCAGATTTTCATTACCGTTGCGCTGTTCTCACGCTTGAAGACTGAAGATCAATTGGCGGGTGTGCTAGGCCACGAGATCGGTCATGTGATCGGCCGCCATTCCGCCGAGCACATCGCCAAACAAGAATTGACGCAAGGACTCACCGGCGCGGTGGTGATGGGCGCCGGCTCCTACGAAATGGCTCAAGTCGCGCGCATGGTCGGCGGCCTAATCAACATGAAATATGGCCGCGCGGATGAGCTCGAGGCGGACAAGTTCGGCGTGTGCTTCATTGAAAGCGCCGGCTTCGATCCGGCCGCGCTGGTCGATGTGATGAAAATTCTCGCTGAAGCAAGCGGCGGCGCATCGCGGGCGCCCGAATTCGCCAGCACTCATCCGGCGCCCGAGAATCGCATGCAGCAGATTGAAGCGCACTTGCGCGATCTGGGGCAAGTCTGCGCCTTTCAACCCGTCGGGCAGCAGTAGTTCGCGCAGCGCCAGACCGACGGCTCTACGTCGATCGAGTAATTGGACTATACCTTCCAGTTGCATAAATATTGGCGTTTAGCGATTGAAAATGGCGTAGGGCATAGGGTTTCTGTGGGTTTTCGCTTTCTGGTGGATATCACTGTGGGTGAAATCCAGACATCGCGTCAATAGG
>JBOIDL010000099.1:0-13820 GCA_050740435.1 Gammaproteobacteria bacterium | reverse complement strand
CTTGGGCGAACATCATAAGCTCGACGTCCGTCGGATTGCGGCCGAGATCCAGAAACGCCCCTAAGAGATAGTCCATCTCATCGGCTGACAGCGCCAGGCCGAGTTGCCGGTTAGCGCGTTCCAAGGCGGGGCGTCCCTCGCAGATAAGATCCACGGTTTCCAGCGCTTTCGGTGCCGCGTGTCCGAATAGCCTGGACGCTTGATCAAGACCGACTCCGGCCTGCTCTGTCATGCGATCATGGATCAGTGGCGCGATCCGAAGGAGCGTTTCTCGTTCGAGAGGCGCGCGATCTTGAGCAGCGAAATACCAGCCAGTTCCGCGTTCGAGACGCACGATGTTGTCCAAGCCGCAAACCCGGGCGATTTCCGTGGCCTTGCTCGACCACGGCGAAACTGTGCCGGGGCGCGGCGTCACTAGCAGCATCGAGACTTCGGGGCGCGGGGTGGCGCGCGCCGCCCCGGCGCCCAAAATGCTCACCAAGCGCTCGTGCTCGGCACTGGATAGAGGTTCAGAGACGAGCGCGAAGTACGCCGTCTCGGCGGCCAAGGACGTGACGGCGGGCGCGAGGGCGCGCACAGAGGCCAGGAGTCTTTCCAAGCGAAACGCGGGGTAGGACGCGGGAGCGACGAAACTTTGGAGCCTCCCCGATCCAACGAGCGTCACAGGGACAAGCGGCGCAAGTTGGGATCCGGTAGGGCGGTTTGCCACAGCTCGTCGAATCGGCGCAGCAATTCCTTGGCGACATCGGGAGCATGAAAATTAGCCACGCCTTCGTAACGGTCCGATAGCCTGCTATGCACGTATCCTTTCTGGTCCGCGATGAGCATGCTTTCATTGAAGTCCCGGTGTTCGGGCGTGGGGCCGCGAAGGTCGAAGAAACTACTCAGGCGCAGCGCGAGCTCGACCAGCCTGTGAACGCGGCGGAGGGGGGGTGAGGGGTCAAGGATGAGGATCCTGATTTTCACGTTGCGGTTTCTTAGCGCGAGACTCTTGAAAGCGTCCACCATGTCCCGCTCATCAAAAATTAGCGGGTCCAAATGGCGGCTTACAATGTCGATCGTCCGCCGGCTTTGCGTCACCATGCGCAGCATCGCCTCGCGATGGTCTCCGCGTGTGACGAGCTTGATCGATACGCGGGTCTGCCCCAGGGTAGGTTCTTGGAACGCCGTTCGGGTGTCTGCTGCCGGCATAAGCTCTGGGCGCTTATAACTAGATCGATAACCCCTGCTCGGTTGCGTTGCCGGTATAATTCACGGGTTGGAGCGCCCGCAGCCGTTCTTTCTCCGACTCGGGGATGGCCACGGTCGCAATAAACGCGTGCAGCGCCTCGCGATCGATGCGACGGCCGCGGGTGAACGCTTTAAGTTGTTCATACGAATCGCCGATCCCATAACGGCGCATGACCGTTTGTACCGCTTCCGCCAGAAGCTCCCAGGCGTCGTCGAGATCGCGGCTTAGGGCCGTCGCGTCGACCTCGAGGTTCGCGAGTCCCTTGAGACAGGATTCATAGGCGATCACGCTGTAGGCAATGCCTACGCCGAGATTGCGCAGCACCGTTGAATCGCTGAGATCGCGCTGCCAGCGCGAGACGGGTAGCTTTGCAATGAGGTGCTCACAGAGCGCGTTGGCAAGCCCTAAATTGCCCTCGGCGTTCTCGAAATCGATGGGATTGATCTTGTGCGGCATCGTGGAAGAGCCGACCTCGAGGGCCTCGGGTTTCTGCCGGAAATAGCCGAGCGAAATATACCCCCAGGTGTCGCGGCAGAAATTAATGAGAATGGTGTTGAAACGCGTTAAGACGGATAAGAACTCGGCGAGGTAGTCATGGGGTTCGATCTGGGTCGTGTACGGGTTATGCTCGAGGCCGAGGCTTTCGACAAAGGCTCGCGCGATCGCCGGCCAGTCGACGCCGGGATAGGCGGCGAGATGCGCATTGTAGTTCCCGACCGCGCCGTTGAATTTTCCGAGCAGCGGAGTTTCCTTTAACTGCCGGTACTGGCGCTCGAGCCGGTGAGAGAAATTGGCGATCTCCTTTCCGAGCGTCGTCGGGGAGGCGGGTTGGCCGTGGGTCCGGGCAAGCATGGCGTTCGCGGCGAACCGGTGTGCGAAACCGACCAAGGTCTGTATGAGCTGATCCCATAACAGCAGGATCGGATGGCTGCGCGCCGCCCGCAGCATCAAGGCATAGGCCAGGTTATTGATGTCCTCGGAGGTGCAACCGAAGTGTAGGAACCCGCTCACCGCCGCAAGCTCCGGGTGTGCTTCGAGCCGTTCTCTCAGGAAATATTCGACCGCCTTGACGTCGTGATTGGTGCTCGCCTCGATGGCTTTGACTCTTTGCGCGTCGCGCAGACTAAAGCCATCGATGAGGTCGTTCAACCACGCATTCGTATTGGCGCTGAAGGCGGGCACCTCCGAAAGCTCCGGAGACGCCGACAGCGCTTGTAACCACAGGATCTCCACCTGTACACGATACCGAATCAGGCCGTACTCGCTGAAAATAAGCCGCAACCCCGCGGTTTTTTCGGCGTAGCGGCCGTCAATGGGTGAAATCGCGGTGAGTGCTGATAGATCCATGGGATGTTAGGTTAGAGGTCTGGCTCAGCCCTCATGCGCCGCCGCGAGTCTTCGAATCGGCCGCCCGGTTGCGCGGTAACCCTGTTCCGCGGGCCTGCGCTTCGGTCGATCTGGGTGAGGCGGCGTCGCGCAGGCGAGGCGGCTCTCGCCTCTGCAAGTTTGCGCTTAACATAGAGGTCACGCGCTTGCCTTACATTCGGGTCTTTGGGGAAAATGTGCGCCGCTCGGTAGAGATACAGCGCGGCCTCGTCATAGCGATTTCGGCTGATCTCCCGGTACGCCATATCCACGTACTTGGCCACGATCGCCCGAAGACCGCGAAAGGCCTCCTGATTTTGAGGCTCCACTCGCAATACCTGCCGGTACCGTTCAAGGGCGTTGTTGCCTTGCGGTGTCGTCAAGCGATAAGCCGCGACATCCTTCCCCGCTCGCGCCAGCAGCATAGCCACGGATGGTTCGCTTTCGGTGCGGCTCTTTGGCTGCGCCGGCCGTGCGTTGGCGGGTCCAGGTTGCGCAAACACCTGCAATAAATCCGCGTTGATTTCATCGGGAAGGGGTTGTTCAACCGCGGTGGGATCGACGTTTAGCGCAGCAAGCGAACTTGGCCTGACGATAGGCGGGGGTTGAGAGGAGGGCGAGGTTGGGCGTGCTAAAGAAGCAAGGGTCGGTGCTTGATCCAACGGTGTCGGCGCAAGCATCCAAATCGATCCGATACCGGCAAGAATTACCGCTGCGGCCCGCAGAAACTCGATTGCCGCGCGCCGCTGCCGCCATTGATACAGCGCGCCGGTGACGCTGGGAGGGTGAGCATTTTGTTGCCTTTCCGGTAACCAGGCCATGGCATCGGTCGTTAACAGAAGTTCCGACGGCAGGGTGTCGGGTTCAGTCGGGACGGTCGGAGATTCATCTACCGCCCTCCATTGCGCAAGATCTGGTAATACCTCGGCGGGACCGTAAGCCTCGAATGTGCAACGCCACGCATCGATGCTCTGAGGGCGGTCGCCGGCTTTGAACTCCAAGGCCTGATCGATGGCCCGCAAAAACGTGCTCGAATATTTACCGTTGGCATGTCCGACCGCCCGCAAAAAAGGATCCGGCGAACCATGCACAATGGCTTCGGCGCGTGCGATTGCCGATTGGGGTATGACCCCTGTCGCAGCCCGATATAAGGTCGCCCCAAGACCGTAGATGTCGGTCCACGGACCTTGGTTGTCGCCGGAACTGCTGTACTGTTCGATCGGCGCGTACCCTGGAGAGACGAGGTTCGTCACGGTTTGAGGATCGCTGACGATTAATTGCCGGGCCGATCCGAAATCGAGGATGACTGCCGTACCGTCGGCCCGGACGAAGAGGTTGCTCGGTTTAATGTCCCGATGCACGAAACCCTTCTGATGCATGGTTTCCAAACCTTCAAGCACGGGAAAGAGCAGCTTCCGCAACTCGCCCTCGCTTAAGGTGCCCCGGCGGGCCAATGCCGATTGCAGGCTTTCCCCGCGCTCATAGTGCATGATGAGGTAGGCGGTATCGTTCGCCTCGAAGATGTCCACGACTCGGACAATATTCGGATGCCGGAACCGATCCAGGTTCTCCGCTTCGGCGATAAATCGCGCCAAGCCCCGTGCATAGTCGTCAGCGAGCGCATCGGAGAGCGGCTGCAGGCACTGGTCGGCTTCACGCCGCGCCACCTGAGGCGGAAGATATTCTTTAACGGCGACGAGGCCACCGGTGCTGAGATCTTCGCAGAGATAGGTAATGCCGAAGGTGCCTTGGCCGAGCACCCCTTGTACCCGGTACCAGAGCAATTCGTAACCGGCCTGTAAGGCCTCGCGATATCCCTTCATTTTTACAGGCATAGGTTGAAGAACCTATCGTAACTACGTGACGACGCAAGGAGGATAAGCCATTATACTACCGCAGCACGATATCTCAATTACTCTGTCCCGCGCGCGAACAAGGTTCCTATCCGTGACTGAATCTCCTCCGCCGCTGTACGCGGGTCCGGTGCTTCGCGGATAGGCCGGCCGACGACGATGTAGTCCGCGCCGTTTCGGAACGCCTCTTCGACATCCACGGTTCGCTTTTGGTCATCGGTATTCGCCACTGGCCGAATGCCGGGCGTCACGATGAGGAACTGCTCTCCGAGGGATTCGCGGAGCGCCGAGGCTTCGAGGCCCGAGGAAATCACGCCATCGCAACCCACGGCGAGGGCGCGCCTGGCGCGCGACAGCACGAGCGTTTTAACGTCGCACAGGAACCCAAGGTCATCGAGATCTTTCCGATCGAGGCTCGTCAACACGGTGACGGCCAGGATCTTTAGCCCAGCTTTCTCTTCGCACGCCGCTTTCAAGATGTCTTCATTCCCGTGGACCGTTGCGAAAGTCAGGCACAGGGATGTTGCCTGGTTGGCGCGCCGAGGATGCAAGGTTGCTTGAAATCTGGTGAGCTGCCGCACGGCGGATCTCACGGTTTCCGGCACATCGAAGAATTTCAGGTCTACCATGACCTTTTTATTTTGATCGACGAGTGAGCGTAACATGTCCACGTAACCGCCGGCCATGAAAAGCTCAAGACCAAGTTTATAGAAATGCACGCTCTCGCCCAGTGCGTCAACGAATGCCTGGGCTTGCTCGTTGCTCGGCACATCGAGCGCGAAGATAAGGCGCTCCTCTGTTGCAATGGGCTTTTTGGACAGAAAGCCAGGCACAGGGATGTTGTCTGCTTGGCGCCCCGAGGATGGAAAGTCACCCATAACTCCCCCGCGTTTTTTTGCTTGCGGATTGCATTATAGTCTACGAGCGCGCGGCTTAATCGCCAGCCGCACGCCTGGCGCTAACCCTCAGACGCAGCCCTCCGCTACCCGCAAACCGCGGTTCTGTACGCGACCGTTTTACTGACGCCCAAACGCCCCGCAACTTGGCGCCTCCGGGCCGATGAAAGCCAGGCCCACGGAAGGGCCTGCTTGGCGCGCCGAGGATGCAAGGGCTCGAAAATTCCCCTATTCCAGGCCGAGGACTCGCATGTTTGACAGCTCACTAACCCTCAATACTCGCGAGTCCTATGAGGTATTGGTCGTGGATATCGAGGGCAGGTTGGCTACGACTACGTCCGGCTATGGCGATCCTCATCACGGGCTTTTTGTTGATCAGCAAAAAAAGCAGAACGTGCACGCCGAGAAGCGCGCCGAGCTCGAATACGAAGTCAACGTCAGATCCTATCGAAAGATCCGCGATCTTCAGGACACATTGGAAGCCATCGCAAACCGGATCGAGCGTCCGGAAAAGCGCGAAAAGTAATTGCATGCGCAGAGGCGGTAAATTCAGGCTGGCCAAGCCTCTGCTTTTGACCTAGCATGTTCGAGCGATGGCCATGACAATCGGCGCGCATCTTAAGCCCCGCTTGTGGCGGCCCGTCTTCATCATCAGCCTGGGGCTGCTCATCGCTCAAGTTGGGATGGTAGGGCATGCGCTTGAACATACAATCGAGCCAGCGCAAGCCCGGCCCCATGCAGCTTGTCTCTTATGCCATGCCGCCGATCATCTCGGGGACGGTCTATCGTCCGGCCATGCGCTAGCAACATTACCTCAAAGCCCTACGCTGGCGGCCGAGGAACCTCGCATTGCCGCTGACATTGAGACTGTCTTTCCTTTCCTGGCGCGCGCACCGCCCGCCGCTCTCCAAGCCTAGTTTTCTAAGTCTGTTCTCGATCGACGCGCTTCGTCCCAGGCCTCGAGCCGTGGCATGCGCGTTCGGCATAAACTTCTTGGAGAGAAATCATGCGTCTGAGACTCACACTGATGGGCTTGGCGCTCGTGTCCTCTGCGGCACTTGCGGCGGACGCAGAGCTTACCGAGTTGCGCCAACAAATACAGCAATTGAAGCGAGACTACGAGCAGAAGATACGCGCCTTGGAGGCGCGCGTATCACGCGCCGAAAAAGCGGCCGAACAAGCGCAAACGACTCGCCGTAACGCTGCCGCCGACCAAGCGGCGACGGCCGCAAAGTCGCCGCTCGATAAAGCGCTGGCCGAAGCAAGCGCTACGGCTCCAGGGGCAAGAACCGAGCACTATGACAACGCCTGCCCCCTTCAGCGGCGTAAGCAGCGGCCCCTTCCGCTTGATCGATGTGTCTTTCGATATCCTGGGCGTTGCGGGCTGGTCCAGCGCGCCCGATAGCCTCATCGAGGAATTGCAGGGCGGCGGCCACGATCCCAAGCGCCGCGGCTTCACCCTTCAGCAGGGTGAGTTAGGGCTGGCGGCGGCCGTGGATCCTTATTTCAATGCGCAGGCTTATATCGTTTTCACCGATGAACTGGTCTAGCTTGAGGAAGCCTACTTGACGACGACCTCCCTGCCTTGGGATCTCCAAGGTAAGGCAGGGCATTTCTTTACGGAGTTTGGCCGTAACAATTCACTACATCCGCATTCGTGGGCATGGATCGATCAACCCCTCATCAACACGCGATTGTTCGGAGGCGACGGCAGCCGCGCGCCGGGAGCGCGTTTGAGTTGGCTGTTGCCGACGCCGTGGTACTCCGAAGTCTATCTCGGCGCACAGAACGGCAACCACGAGACGCTGGTGAGCTTCCTCGGCGCGCGCGAGGATGCCGAAGGCGGCATCGGTGGCCTGAGCGCTACCAAAGACGACGTAGACAATCTGACCGATCTGCTTTACCTGGCGCGCTGGGCCAATAGCTGGGATCTCAATCAGGCATGGAGCACCCAGATCGGTTTGTCCGCCCTGCATGGCCCCAACGCTACGGGAAACCATGGGGAAACCTGGATCTACGGCACCGATTTGGTCGCAAAATGGCGGCCCTCTAACAGCTATCGCCCCACCACGCAACACCTGCAAGATCTCGTGAGACGGATGCAAACAGACGTCATCAAGATCGTTATCACCGCCGCGTATTTCGATCCGCGCCACGGGCAGTTTCTCGCCAAGCACACGGGCGCGCAGGTTCTTACGCTCGCCAATCAAGTCGGCGCGAGACCCGGTACGGACGATTACCTCGCGATGATTGACTACAACGTGAAGCAACTTGCAGCAGCTTTGGGCCAGCACTAATGACGACGAGCAGAGAAGGCGCGCCATTGATACGAATCGACGGCTTGTCCATCGCTTATGGCAATGCGGCGATCCTCTCAGGGGTCAATCTCAAGATCCAAGCCGGCGACTTATGGTTTCTGCTAGGACCCAACGGCTCGGGCAAGAGCAGCTTATTGAACGCGATGCTAGGCCTTCTGCCAAGCATCAAAGGCCAGGTTTGGCGGGATCCGGCGCGGGCGGGCGCGGGTCGGATCGGCTTCGTGCCGCAACGCTGCGATTTTAATCCCAGCCTGCCCACGACGGTGCGCGAGTTCGTCCGTCTGGGACTCTGCGGTATTCAAGTATCTCGCGCCGAGGAAGCCGAGCGCATAGCCTGGTCCTTGGCGCAAGTAGACCTCCCCGGCATGGAAAGACGCGACTATTGGTCGCTCTCGGGCGGTCAGCGGCAGCGCGCGCTGGTCGCCCGCGCCCTCGCCCGGCGCCCGAGTCTGCTCGTCCTGGACGAACCGACGGGGGGCATGGATCTCATCGTAGAGGCGCGGCTCATGGAGCACTTGGCAGAGTTGAAATCGCGACCAGCATCTCACCATCGTCTGCGTCACGCACGATCTCGGCATCGCCGAAAAATATGGGAGCCATGTCTGTCTCGTCGCTAATGGCGGGGTCAAGGCAGGCGTGACCGGGGAAATGTTGCAGAGCCATGTGCTTGCAGTTGCCTTTGGCAGGCTACCTACTCCGGGAGGCATGAGCATTTGATAAGCGAATTCCTGGCCTCCTGGCCCTTGTTTCACAATACCTACCTCGCCGGCTGGCTCATCGCTTTCGTTCTGGCGTTAATCGGCGTCATCGTGGTAGCCCGCGATCAGATTTTCGTGAGCGCCGCCGTTGCCCAGGCATCGAGCTTCGGCGTTGCGTTCGGAATGTGGACAACATCCTTTCAACATTCAAGCATGGGATTGGCTGCATACCGACGGCTTTCTCTCCGGCTGCGCGATCGCGTTCGCCGTCGCTTCCGCGATGCTCACGGCCCGCACCCGTGAACCTCGGCGGGAAAGCAGCGAAGCGATCACGGGCTGGATCTTTCTCACGGCGGGCAGTGGCGCGGTACTCCTGCTCTCCCATAGTCCGCATGGCCTCGAAGAGGTTCACAGACTTCTTTCGTCGAGTCTGATCGGCGCAACCGGAGCAGATGTAATACGTTTCGCGGTGTTGACCGCAGCGATAACGGCCTTCTTGCACTTGGGCTGGCACCGCATCTTGCTCATCGCGCAAGACCCCATGACGGCGCGCGCCCTCGGGATCCACCCCGAGCGTTGGCTTATCGCGACTTCACTCGCACTCGGCCTAGCGGCGGGTCTTGCCATACGCACCTCGGGGATGCTTTACACCTTCGGGTGTCTGGTCTTGCCAGGATTGATAGCCAAGAACCTCTGCCACGAAGTTCGCGGCATGTTCTTTGTGGCCCCTGTAGTCGCGCTGGCCGCTGCGGTCAGCGGTTTCGTGATCGCCCATCATGCCGATCACCCACCCGGCCAAATGACCGTAGCGATCTTGTGCCTGTTCCTTACTCTGGCGTGGCTATATCGGACAGCCGTCTCTAGCCTTAGCGCCTAGAAAGCGTTTAGGATCGCTAAAGGAGATCTCCTTGATGGTCATTTTTGGCGAGGTTTCTACCATGTCCACGGTGTTCCATAAGATCGTAGCCGGTGAGATCCCGTGCCACCGCGTGTATGAGGACGCGCAGGTGCTCGCCTTCTTGGACGTCTCTCCTTTGTCGCGCGGTCACACATTGGTGATCCCGAAGCAGGCGGCGGCGACCTTGGACGAGTTACCGGAAGAATACGCCGCGGCCATCGGCCGCGCCTTGCCACGCATCTGCCGGGCGCTCATGCGCGCGACCGGAGCGAGGGCTTACAATGTACTCCAGAACAACGGCCCGCTCGCCCATCAGGCGGTCTTCTATGTGCATTTCCATGTCATCCCCAAGTACCAAGAGGGACCGGGATTGGGTATCGGATGGAAGCCGCAGACGCTGCCCCAGGACGAAGCCAAGGCGCTAGCAAGCTTGATCTCGAGCCAGCTCGCGTAAGGCTCTGAACAAGTCTTCGTTTGGTCACACGGCTCGTTCCAGACGGGCGTACATCCAAAATCCGATTGCGTGCGTACTTAACCCAGATACGAGCGTTTTAGCTCGTGTCGCGGCGCATAGTTTCCAAGTATTCACCCAAAGGAGGAACCCGTATGCTTCACACCACATTAAAACCGATCGCCCGGGCGACGGCGTTGGGGCTGGTTCTGGCGGGATCAGGCATCTCGTTTACCCAGGCCGCGAGTCACCGGGAGGCACCCTTGATCGCTCTCGACCCGGCGGCGGACATCACCGATGTCTACGCATTCCGGAGTTGGGAAGATCCCGACAAGCTGGTTTTTATTATGAACGTAATCCCCGGTCAGGAGCCGAGCGCCGGACCGAACTATTATTTCTTCGATCAAAATGTCGCCTACGACATCAATGTCGATGTCAATCAAGACGGTAAAGCCGATGATGTGGTCTACCGGTTGCGCTTTAAGACCGCGATCCGGGCGCCGTTTAACGATCTGCCCGTGGCTTACGCCGGTGTCGATGGGGTCGCCGGACTGCCGCCCGGGATCCGTGATCTCGATGGAGCCGATGCCGCGGGCTTAGGCCTGAGGCAGCAATTCTCCGTTACCGAGATCCGCCAAGGAAAGCGGCGCAACCTGGGGAGCGGCCCGATGTTTACCGTGCCGTCGAACATCGGCCCACGGACCATTCCCGACTACGAGAGCTTATCAGCAAAGGGGATCTATGCCCTTACGAACGGCGGCCGGGTCTTCACCGGACAGCGCGACGAGACGTTTTATATCGATCTCGGCGCCACCTTCGACACGCTGAATTTTCGTGCCGCCGCCCCGATCCTGGCCGATCCGGATGACGGCAACGACGGGGCCAATCCCTTCGGCAACGATATGTTCTCCGGTTTCAACATCAACACCATTGCACTCGAGGTGCCGATCTCGGAATTGGTCCCTGAGGGGTCCAATGGCATTATCGGGATATATGCCTCGACCAGCCGCCGAGCCACTGAGATCCATCGACCCGATGGCAAGGTGAAAGCCAAAGGGGACTTCGTGCAGGTCGCCCGCATGGCCAATCCTTTGGTCAATGAATTGATCATCGGTACCGGCATGAAGGATCGCTGGAACGCACAGGATCCGAAGGCAGAAAAACAGTTCCTGGATTTCTTTCTGAATCCGAGGTTGGTTGGGGTCATCAACCTGGCTTTCGGTACTCCTTTTCCGACCTCCGGTCGCACGGATCTGGTGGCCGCGCTCCTCAAGTATCCCGGGCAGGATCCCAACATCTGTAACAGCACTAACCGCTGTTCGGAACTACTGCGGCTCAATACCACGGCAGCTCCGAGCCTGCCCGCGGACCAGAAGCGCCTGGGGGTCTTGGCCGGCGATGCGGCGGGTTTCCCGAATGGCCGCCGTCCCAATGACGATGTGACCGATATCGTCCTGCGGGTGGCCGCGGGCGCATTGCTGGGTCCGGTCCCTAACCTTGGGGACGGGGTAAACTTCAATATCGCGGCACCCGGATCGAATGTCACCGCGAACGGTATCTATCAGACGTTTCCGTACTTGCCGACGCCCCATAGCGGCCGCGATCGGCGCCACATCGACTGTGGTGAAGCCGGCGCCAACCCCTGTTAGGTGACGCGCAGAGAGATCGGCAACGCCTGCTACCATGAAACACTTCCCCGCCGGTTTCGTCATCGTGCTGCTCTGCGATCTCGCGCAGGCGGCCGCCTACATTCCGATGACCGACGGGGAAGTGCTCGAACGGTTGCCGATCTCTGTCCACCGCGTTGCGCGTGAGTTGCGGGATCTGCGCCTGAGAGTGCAACAGGAGCCCAAGCATGTCGGGTACGCCACGGAGCTTGCCAGGCGTTACCTCGAGATCGGACGCGCGGAAGCGGATCCGCGCTATGCCGGCTACGCCGAAGCCGTGCTGCAGCCGTGGTGGGAAATGGCAGAGGCGCCGGCCGAAGCGAAGGTGCTGCGCGCGGCGGTGCGCCAGTATCGGCACGAGTTCAGCGCGGCCTTGAAGGATCTCGATCGCGTACTGGCTAAGGACCCGCGCAACGGCCACGCTTGGCTCATGCGCTCCACGATTCTGACAGTGATTGGACGTTATCCCGAAGCCAGGCAGAGTTGTCTCGCCCTGCTGCGCTTTGCCGATGCGCTCGTCGTGACGGCCTGTCTCGGCGCGGTGGAAAGCCTTACCGGGCGCGGGCGCGCGAGCTACGCGGCGCTCGACGGGGCGATCCAATCCGCGCCCGAGGCCGATCCGGCGACGCGGCTCTGGGCGCTGACCTTACTCGGAGAGATCGCCGCGCGGCTCGGTCAATTCGCCCAGGCGGAGCGGCATTTCCTCGAAGCGATGGGTCTCGGGCGCCGCGATGTGTACTTGCTCTCGGCCTATGCCGATTTTTTGCTGGATCAAGGCCGCTACGCGGAGGTCGCCCGGCTCTTGCGCGCCGAGACCCGCGTCGATGGGTTGCTCTTGCGCGTAGCGCTCGCGGAACACGCACTGGGCTTGGATATCGCCGAGAAGATAGCGAATCTCAAAGCGCGCTTTGAAGCCGGCCGGGTGCGCGGTCCGTCCTTGCACCCCGGAGAGGAGGCGAGGTTTACCTTGGTGCTGTTACAGGAACCGCGGCGGGCCGTGCAACTCGCGCGCGCGAATTGGTCGCTGCAGCGTGAGCCCCGCGACGCGCGCATCTTGCTCGAAGCGGCGCGCGCCGCGAACGATGCCCGAGCCGCAAGCCCCGTTTTGAAGCTGCTGGCGCGGGCGGGAACGGAGGATGTGGTCTTGCGCCGTTTGGCGGCAGGCTTTAGCGCGGTGGAGTGAGATGCAGCGCCTGGTCGTTGGATGCCTGTTACTCGCTCTGGCCGGGCAGGCGTGGGCGCATAAGGCCAGCGACAGCTACCTGGACGTGAACGTGGGCGATGAGCGCATCGACGTGCGGTGGGACATCGCGTTACGCGATCTGGATTTTGCCATCGGCCTCGATGGCGACGGCGATGGGGCCATCACCTGGGGCGAAGTCCGCGCTCGCCGGCGAATGATTCGGGACTACGTCATGCCGCACCTGCGTTTTGCAAGCGCTGGCGCCCAATGCGCGCCTCGGGGCGAGCGACAGCTCATCGACCATCATAACGACGGCGCCTATGCCGTCTTGAAGTTCGAGCTTAGCTGTCCGCACAACGCCAAGGAGGTTCAAATCCATTATGACTTGCTCTTCGATCTCGATGCGGCGCACCGCGGGCTGCTCTCTTTCGCCTACCGCGGAAATACACAGCCGGCAATCTTCAGCCCCTCACGCCCGCGCCAATCTTTTTCCTTGGGATCGCTGCACCCGCTGGATGGATTTCTGGCCTATGGCCGCGAGGGGGTGTGGCACATCTGGATGGGCTACGATCATGTGCTGTTCTTGCTGAGTTTGTTGTTGCCGGCGGTCTTGCATCGCCGCGGGCGGGTCTGGGTCGAGGCCGATGATTTTCGAGCCGCTTTCCTCGATGTCGTAAAGATCGTCACGGCCTTCACCTTGGCGCATTCCGTCACGCTCAGCCTCGCCGCGCTCGGTTCGCTGAAGCTGCCCTCGCGCTGGGTCGAAACCGCCATCGCCGCTTCGATCATAGTGGCGGCGCTCAATAATCTCTATCCGGTCGCGTATCGTCAGCGCTCTGCTCTGGCGTTAGTCTTCGGCCTGATTCATGGCCTGGGCTTCGCGAATGTGCTCGGGGACCTCGGCCTGCCGGCCGGCGGGCGCGTGCTGGCCCTGCTCGGGTTCAATCTCGGTGTCGAGCTTGGACAGCTCGTGATCGTGAGCGCCTTCCTGCCCTTGGCTTTTAGCGCGCGCGCGACCCGGGCTTACCGCCGGCTTGTCCTCGGTCTAGGATCGTCGGCGATCGCCCTGCTTGGCTTTTTGTGGTTCGTCGAGCGTGGATTCAACCTCGAAATTCTGGGGAGCTAGTGCTTACTTGCGTAAGTTAACGATAGTAGTTTTCAATTGAGATCCTTTGACCTCTCGCTTGCGCCAGACGAAGGGTTTGGCCGTTGGGCCGTAAGCTTCGACGAAGTCTTCGATTGCTTGGCGCAAGTGCTCCC
>JBOIDL010000098.1:0-13973 GCA_050740435.1 Gammaproteobacteria bacterium | reverse complement strand
GTTGCCGTTGTGCATCTGTAAGCTCGATAACACTGGCTGTTCGCATGCTCGCCTCCTCGTTCGATCTCCAGATCAGATCGACCGGAAGGCATATAGTTCCATCAATTACGAAGCGCTACACTAGATTTCGTGCGGCGATCGATGATATCCATGGCGTGCCATGAGGATCGTGATCGGATCTCTTGCGATGATGGACAGCTATGCGGCACTCCCGGGCTCTCCGCCGCGAGCGCACCGCAGGCCATCCGCCGAAAAGTTAGCCGGCGACTGATGGGCGCTGACTTGTCCCTGTTCAAGAAAGGGGTGGTCCTCATCGCGATCCCTTTACTCTTGCAATGGGCGTTCATCGGCCTCTTCCTCCACATCCGCGAGGAAGGGCAGGAGGACCACCGAGATCTCTCCCGTACCAAAGCGGTCGTGGCGGAAATCGGGCACACCCACCGCCTCCTGCTCGAGGCCCATAACGATATGCGCGGATGGGTGATCACCGGCGACCCTGGCTTTGCCCAAGCCTATGAGGAGGCCGTCCGGTTTCTGCCCCGAAAGATGACGGCGTTGCAAGCCCTGGTCCGCGACCCAGGACAGCGGTTGCGCATCACCCGGATAGCCGATGACTCTACCGCGCTGCTCGGCTTCCTCGGCGAGTTGGAGCGTTTCATGCGGTCGGGAAAGCCGGAGCAGGCGGTCGCCGCGATCAAGACCCTCACCGGCCAGCAACGCATGAACAGCCTGCGCCAGCAGATGGATACTTTTTTGCGACGGCAGGACGAGCTGGACGGGGCGCGCGACCTAGCGGTGGAAGCGCGGTGGCGGCGGGAGAGCTGGTGGGTGGGCACGGGAACGGTGGCGAGCCTCCTCTTCGGCCTGGGGCTGACCTATGCCTTCAGCCGGGGGATCAGCCGGCGCCTGAACGCATTGGTGCAAAGCGCCGAGCGGCTGGCCGAGGGTGAGGCGCCGCTCCCGGCGCTCGGCGGCGAGGACGAGATCGGCCGTGTGGACCAGGCCTTTCACACCATGGCCGCGACCCTCAGGCGCCGCACGGCGGATCTGAACGCCTCGAACCGCGAGCTGCAGGACTTCGCCGCGATCGCCTCCCACGATCTCCAGGAGCCGCTCCGCAAGATCGAGGCCTTTGGCAGCCGGCTCAGGACCAAGTATGATCAGGCCCTGGACGAACCGGGGCGCGATTACCTCGCGCGCATGCTGGCCGCGGCGGTGCGCATGCGCCAACTCATCAACGACCTCTTGAGCTTCGCGCGGGTGACGACCAAGGCCCGAGCCTTCGTGACTGTCGACCTCGCCGAGGTTGCGCAAGAGGTGGTGTCCGATCTGGAGGGGCGTATGTTTGATACGGGCGGGCGCGTGGAAGTCGGAGCGCTTCCCACCATCGAGGCCGAACCGCTGCAGATGCGCCAGTTGCTGCAGAACCTCATCGGCAACGGGCTCAAGTTCCATCGCCAGGGTGAGCCGCCCGTGGTGCGCATCTCGGGCAGGCTGCTCGACCCGAGCGACCCGCCCGCCGAGGCTCCCGCACCCGGCCCTCGCCGCTGCGAGATCCAGGTGCAAGACAACGGCATCGGCTTCGAGGAAGTCTATAGCGAGCGCATCTTCGAGCTGTTCCAGCGCCTGCACGGCCGCGATGAGTACGAGGGCACGGGTATGGGGCTCGCGATCTGCCGCAAGATCGTTACCCGCCACGGCGGCACGATCAGCGCGCACAGTGCCCCCGGGCAAGGGACCACCGTCATTGTCACCTTAGCGGTCACACAGGAGGAGAACCCGGCATGAGATCACAAGGCAGATCCGTCACCATACTCATGGCCGACGACGATGTGGACGACCGTCTGATGACCCGGGAGGCTTTCGCCGACGCCCACCTGCGCAACGATCTGCGCTTCGTCGAAGACGGGGCCGAGTTGATGGATTATCTCCGTCACCGGGGTCAATACGGCGATCCCGCGGCGGCCCCGCGCCCGGGCTTGATCCTCCTCGATCTCAACATGCCCAAGAAGGACGGGCGGGAGGCGCTCGCGGAGATCAAGGCGGACCCGAATCTCAAGCACATCCGCATCGTCGTCCTCACCACTTCGAAGGAGGAGGAGGACATCTACCGCAGCTATGACCTCGGCGCGGCCTCCTTTATCCAGAAGCCCGTAACCTTCGAGGCCCTGGTCAAGGTCATTAGAACCCTGGGGAGGTACTGGCTCGATATCGTCGAGCTGCCGGGAGATCCGGATGCAGGCTGAGGCGCAGGCGCCCGCGATCCGGGTGCTGCTCGTCGAGGACGACGAGGACGACTACCGTCTCACCCGCGAGCTGCTCGCCGAGCTGCCGGGGTATCGGGTCCAGCTCGACTGGGCGCCGAACTATGAGGCCGGTCTTACCGCGCTGGCGCGCCGTGCGCACGACGTGTGTCTGCTCGACTACCGGCTCGGCGAGTGCACCGGGCTCGACCTCCTGCGCCGGACGGCGGCCGAGGACTACGGGATCCCTTTCATATTGCTGACCGGGCACGGCGCCTTCGGGCTCGACGTCGAGGCGATGCGGGAGGGGGCGGCCGACTACCTCCTGAAGGATCGGATCGACGCCGCGGCCCTCGAGCGCGCGATCCGCTACACCCTCGAGCGCAAGCGGGACCGCGAGGCGCTGGCGAATTTCAACCGGCTTCTCGAGCGCCGGGTGCAGGAACGGACCACCGAGCTGGAGCAGGCGAACGCGGCGTTACAGGCAGAGATGCAGCGTTCCCGCCACGCCGAGGAGGGGCTCAAGGAGAGCCAGGAACGGCTCCGCCTGGCCATGACCACCGCGCAGATGGGCTATCACTACCGCGACTTTGAAACGGGGATGGCGATCTATAGCGATCAGCTTGGGGCGCTGTGCGGTCTGCCCTCCGGGTCCTCATTCGCCACCTATGAACAGTTTTTGAGCGCCGTCCATCCCGACGATCGCGAGCGCGTGGCGGAGTCCGTGGGCCGCGCGACGCGGGAAGACACGGACTATGTACATGAGTATCGCATTATCCGGCCGGATGGAACGGTGCGCTGGCTTGCGGACCGAGGCAGGGTCTATCGCAATGAGGAGGGTGAGCCTCTTTACGGCATCGGTCTGGCGTGGGACATTACCGCGCGCAAGGAGTCCGAGATGGAGCGTGAGGCCTTGTATGCCGAGGAGCGTCGATTGCGCGAGCGGGCCGAGGCAGCCGATCGCGCGAAAGACGACTTCCTGGCCCTGGTCTCGCACGAGCTGCGCACGCCCTTGAACGCGATAGTCCTCTGGCTGAACATCCTGGAGACCACGCCCGAGCCGGATGCCGCGGCCCTCGCGAGGGCCACCGCATTCCTCAAGCGCAGCGTCGATCAGCAACGGCGGCTGATCGACGATCTCCTGGACACCGCCCGCATCGCCAGCGGCAAGTTGCAGATCAAAGTCCGAGCCCTCGACCCCGCGGCCGTGGCCGAGGCGGCGCTCGAGGTCGTGCGTTCGGCCGCAGGGGCCCGTGGGGTCGAGATCCACACGCTCATCGACCCGAATGCGGGACCTGTCACGGGTGACGCCGGGCGTCTACAGCAGGTCCTCTGGAATCTGCTGTCCAATGCCATCAAGTTCACGCCCCGCGGGGGCCGTGTCCATTTGCACATCGAGCGCGTGGACCCGCATGTGCGGATCGTCGTGAGCGACACGGGGTCGGGGATCGACCCCGAGCTTCTCCCCTTCGTGTTCGACCGCTTTCGCCAGTCGGACAGCTCGAGTAAGCGCCGGCACAGCGGACTGGGTCTCGGACTAGCCTTGGTGCACTATCTAGTCCAGTTGCACGGGGGTAACGTCCGGGCCGAGAGCCCCGGCCAAGGACGGGGCACGACGATCACCGTTGAGCTGCCGGTCCGCGATGTGGGCCTCCCGGTTCCGCCCGTCCCAGCGGCATCGGCGGGGGGAAGCCGAAAGGTAGAAGCTGAGGCCGCGGCTTTAGGCGCGCACACGCTCTCGCTCGCCGGTGTGCGGCTGCTGGTGGTGGACGATCAGGAGGATGCACTTGAGGCCCTGGCCACGATGCTGGCGCACCGCGGGGCCGAGGTGAGCGCCGCGGGCTCGGGGAGCGAGGCGCTCGCATTGCTCGCCGAGAGCCTCCAAAGCGTGCCGCCGCACGTGCTCGTCTGCGACATCGCGATGCCCGAGCTGGACGGCTATGCGGTGATCGGCAAGCTCCGGGCCTTGGAGAAGGAGCACCGAATACCGCTGTCCGCGCAGATCCCGGCGATAGCACTTACAGCCAACGCGCAGCCCAAGGACCGGGTACGTGCGCTACGCGCGGGCTTCCAGACGCACGTGGCGAAGCCCGTCGAGCCTGCGGAGCTGATACGGATCATCGCGAGCCTCGTGAACGAGAAGGTGAGGCAAGATGCAGGCTGATCTGATGATCGGTCACTCGGCAGTCTGACCACCGCTCCCTATGCCAGCGAACCCCGAATCGCGTACGCGGCGGGCGCTGGTACCGGTTGCTCGTCTTATCCTTGAGACTCGCACCTTCGGGGCGTGTGTATTGGAGGGGCCCGGCGGCCGGGCTACAAGGCGTCCGCCCCAGACTCACCGGTTCGGATGCGGACCGCTTCGCGCAGATTAACGACGAAGATTTTGCCGTCACCGATCTTGCCGGTTCTGGCCGTTCCGCTGATGGTCTCGACAGCACGATCCGCGTGATCGTCGCTCACGGCCACCTCGATCTTTATCTTGGGTAGAAAGTCCACGACGTATTCTGCGCCCCGGTAAAGCTCGGTATGGCCTTTCTGCCGGCCGAATCCCCTGACCTCGGTCACCGTCATGCCCTGGACACCGATCCTCGATAACGCTTCACGGACGTCATCGAGCTTGAAAGGTTTAATGACCGCGATGATAAGCTGCACGCCGACTGGCTCCCGGATCCCGGCAATTCCTGCGGAGTGATAAATTAACTGACTACTACAGGTTGTACGCCTTCTCGCCGTGGAGATTCACATCCAGCCCTTCGCGTTCGGTTTCCTCCGTGACGCGCAGCCCGATGATCAAGTCCACCAACTTGTAGGAGATGAAGGCCACGGTCGCGGACCAGACAAGCGTCACCCCCACACCCCAGGCCTGACTCGTGACTTGGGTCGCGATCGAATAGTCGGGCGCGACCGCGTTGGCGACATAGTCCCACACCCCGGTGCCGCCGAGGTCCGGCGAGGCGAAGACCCCGACGCCAAGCGCGCCGATGATCCCGCCGATGCAATGGACGCCGAACACATCCAGCGAATCGTCATAGCCGAAGAGATGCTTGAGTCCGGTCACCGCCCAGTAGCAGATCACGCCGGCGAGAAAGCCGATGGCGATCGCCCCCATCGGTCCCACCCACCCGCAGGCGGGCGTGATCGCGACCAGGCCCGCTACCGCTCCCGAGGCGGCGCCGAGCATGCTGGGCGTGCCCTTGCCGATCCACTCCGCGAACATCCAGGCGAGCGCCGCTGCCGCCGTCGCCTCCAAGGTATTGATAAACACCTGGGCAGCAAGTCCGGTAGCCTCGAGATTGGAACCGACGTTGAAGCCGAACCAGCCGACCCAGAGCAAGGAAGCGCCGACCATCGTGAGACCGACGTTATGCGGCGCCATTTGTTCCCTGCCGTAACCGATCCGCTTGCCGATCATCAGGGCGCCGACCAACCCGGCGATCCCGGCGTTGATATGCACCACCGTTCCCCCTGCGAAGTCGAGCGCGCCCTTCTGGAAGATGAAGCCGGCCGTCGCGGTAGCGGCCGCCGCGGCGTCGGCATCGGTGTAGGCATCCGGACCGGCCCAATACCAGACCATGTGCGCGATGGGCAGATAGGCAAACGTAAACCACAACACCAGAAACCACAGCACGGCCGAGAACTTCATGCGCTCGGCGAAGGCGCCGACGATGAGCGCCGGGGTGATCGCGGCAAAGGTGAGCTGGAAGGCGATGTAGATGTACTCCGGGATCACGACGCCTTTACTGAAGGTGGCGACATTGGAATCCGCTGTGACGCCCTTCAAAAACAAGCGGCCGAAGCCTCCAAAAAAGGCGTTGCCCTCGGTAAACGCGATGCTGTAGCCGTAGAACGCCCATAACACCGACAGGAGGCAGAAGGCGATGAACACCTGCATCAGCACCGAGAGCACGTTTTTGGCCCGCACCATCCCGGCGTAGAAGACCGCCAGGCCCGGGATCGTCATCAGGATCACGAGCACGGTCGCGACGATCATCCAGGCCGTGTCACCCTTGTGAGGTGTGGGCGGAACGGGCTCCGCAGCCGGCGCGGTTTCCTCGGGTGCCGCCTCTAAAGGGGCAGGCGCCTCGGGTGCCGCGGATGCCTCCGGCGCAGCCTCGGTCTCCTCGGCCTGCGTACTTGTTGCCGCATCCTCTTGAGCCTGCACCGCCATCGGCAGGCCAGCGCCCAATGCCGCTGCCAGCGCCAACACCATCCCTATGCGCCGCATGGCGGCGCCGATCTCAATTAACATCGCTCACCTCCCGGAACAAATAATTTAGCGTTTTTATAACGCGTCTGGCCCGGTCTCCCCCGTACGAATCCGCACGACCTGCGACAGTTCGTAGACAAAAAGCTTCCCATCCCCGATCTTGCCGGTGCTAGTCGCCTTGATGATCGCATCGACGACCTTGTCCACCTGATCGTCGCTCACGGCCACCTCGAGCTTGATCTTCGGAAGGAAATCCACCACATATTCTGCCCCGCGATAGAGCTCGGTGTGTCCTTTTTGGCGACCGAAGCCCTTGACCTCGGTCACGGTGATGCCCTGCACGCCGACCTCGGACAAGGCCTCGCGGGCGTCGTCAAGCTTGAATGGTTTTATGATAGCGGTTACCAACTTCATGTTGCGATTCCTAACGATTGAGTTGACCAGTTAGCTAGTTTAAAGGTGCTTCCACATAGGCTAGAACTTCTTGGAAATCGTGCCGACAACCGTACCCCCGCATTGTTCAGAGCCGACCCCACAAAACGAAGCCGCGTTCTCGGCGTTCCAGTAGCTCACATCCAAACCGAATCCCAAAACCTCTCGCGAGAGACCGACTCTCCAGTCGATATAGTCGCCGTCACCGATGTCGTCGAAGCCATCGGCGTATTGGTAACCCACATGGAAACCAAGGCCAAGTTCGTAAGGCAGTGACAAACCGAGCGATCCGTCGACATAGACTGCATCCCCCGTCTCACGGTAGAAATCCGGCGACCAATACACCGTCGCTGAGGTTGCCGGTTCAAAGGGTGCCCCTTGGAACTTGTAGCTCAAGCCGGCCTTGCCCTCGACATAGTCCGCCTCGAGAGGTTGTGCCAGACGCTCGTCATCGCCTGGATAGTGGTAATAAATAGCGCCGAGATCCCAACCGACGCCCGTAGTCGCAAATTCACCTCGAAACCCGCCGTACCAATCGATCTCGATCTCGCCTTCCGAAGTGAGGGTGTCGACGTTGGATGCCCACGCCCCAAGATAGATCCCCCAGGGCGTGAAGTTATATTCCAGACTGCCTTGGATCGCGGGGCCGTTGTCGGTCCGTGAAATGCCACGGAACAGATAGTCGGTCGTTAATGCGACGCTGCCGGTGGCGACATGCGGCGATTCCTCTTGCCCATAAACCACCGCCGTGGTTGCAGCCAGCGCCCCGACCAGGATCGTTACTCGTTTCAACTGTGCGCCACACCTTGCGATGTGGAGGTTCGCATACACAATCGCCTTCCGTTCGTGTTTACTGCTGTTGCCACGTCGATCCACAGGTTCTGTCTCTGGAGCCTAAAAGAAAAACGCGGCCCCGACCCCGAGTGTCCACTGGTGCTTTTTAGTGCGAAAGTCTTCGTCATCCGTAAAAAAGTCCGCATCCGATCTGTCGTAGCGCACCTCGGGCCGCAACAAGATGGCGGTGCCTTTGCCGAGGCCGATGCGCGTGTTCAGGCTCAGCGTGACGCCCCAGAGATCCTGGGGAACGAGTGTAGTGAACCCATCATTGTCGCTGTAGTATTCGACCCGTAGGCTCGGTTCAAACCAGTCGGTGACCTTATAGCGGGCATACCCAGTGAGACCCCACCACTCAACATCTTCGGGTCCAACCAACTTATTTTCATCCCACCCGTAATCGAAGTTCACCAAGAAGTTCCAGCCATCGAAGGGACCGACAAAGACCTGCGTATCGACGATGTGACGCCAGTCCTCATCGTTATTGTTTTGCTCCGGCCCACCAAGGTAGTTAGCATAGACCGAGAGCCAAGGAGTCGCGACCCAGCCGATCGCCGGGCCGAAGGTCTTATCTTCGTTGTTGTCATCGGTGACGTTCCAACCATTCAGGACATAGAAATCGGTATAGAACGTATCGGTCCAGGGGTAGCTTACGTGCACGCCCGTATCCTGGAAGGGAATGGCATAGGTATAAAAGAAGCTATGGCTGTAGTTCCAGTTTTTGACCGTCTCAATCGTTTCACCCCCGATATGGGTGACGAATTTGCCCGCGTCGACGCGCAATCCACGTCCGACGGGCGCAAGGTAGCTTACGGACGCATGCTGGAAGGTCTTATCGAAATCGAGAATGGAGTCTGGCGAAACCGCTTCAATGGTATCGACGATAACGTCCTGGGTTTCGCCGAAGGCCATATCGAACTTGAACCCAACCCCACCCAGCTCAGGGACCTTCTCGATCTCCAGCTCCGCTAACGAGAGGTTGAACGAGTTATGATGGATATCAAAGGTTCGGCCCTCGATGCTGACATCGCGGCCTTTGATCGCCGAAAAGGGTTGGCCGGCATTAACGGTACCCCGATCGGGTTCATTGAAGTTGAAGACATAATTGGTATCGACCCACCCTCGGACCTTGACCCCAGAAAGCCAAGAGAATCCCGTGAGCTGGCCGAGGTCTTTCGTGTCTGGCACCGTATAGATGCCTGCTACCGGCCAGGCCGGTGGGGCGAGCTCTACCGCCAGCGCCGCCACCTCCGCTACGGGAGGTGCGGCCTCTTCCGCTGCTTCCTTTGTTTCTAGTTTTTGTTCAAGTGCGTTCAATCGGGCCTTGAGCGCTTCCATCTCAGCCTTCATGGCCTCTTTTTCCGGATCGTCGGCAGCACGCGGTTCGGCGTGCATGCCTAAAAGCAAAGCAAAGGTAACTGCAAACGCGGTGGATGTTATCGATTTCATGGTCTCCCCTGTTCTAGCTTAGAATAGAATTCGGCGACCTGGGTCGATCGAGCATACCGTATGCCGAATTATTAGATTAATGTTTCTATAACAAAAATCAATAGCTATATAAAACTCATAGGAAACAGTCACAAGCTTTCCGCTCCCCATTTGTGCTACATAAATCCGACTTGCACATTCTTGGTGCAGGAAATTTAAAGGCGCCTTGTCGCTCAGCTCTGAAGTTCATCACGCAGTGACAAGAAGCGGTGAACGCCCAGGATGTTTTTGATTTCATCGAACCCGGCCATCTTTTCGGCGAGGGCCTGCGTATGTCCATCCTGCGCAAAGATCTCGGCCATCTCCCGCATAATCTTCGCGGTTAATAGCACCGAATCGATCGGCGCGACCATGATCTTGAACCCCATTTGCTCTAGATCCCTTACGCTGAGTATTGGGGTCTTCCCGAAGGCGAGCATGTTCACGAACTTGGGGTAGGGGACCTGGCGGCAGATAGTTTCGAGCTCGGCGAGGGAGAGGGGGGCTTCGATGAAGGCCACATCCGCGCCCGCATCACAGTAATGATTGATGCGATCGATCGCATCGTCCAAACCGTTCGCTTCGCGCGCGTCGGTGCGCGCGATAACGAGAAAATCCGCATCGTTGCGCGCTTGCACGGCAGCCTTGAATTTGAGCACCATCTCCTGCGCCGGGATCACTTGCTTGCCTTCGAAATGACCGCAGCGTTTCGGAAACACCTGGTCCTCCAGGATGATCCCCGCGGCACCGGCGGTTTCGAATTCGCTAATGCAGCGCATGACGTTATGCAGATCGCCATGCCCGGTGTCACCATCGGCGATCACGGGGATCGCTACGCGCTGGGCCATTCGCCGTACGGCGTCCGCCATCTCGCTCATGCCCAGAAAGTTAAGGTCGGGCAGACCATAAAGGCTGGCGCTGGTGCCAAACCCGCCGATGAAAACCGATTCGAACCCCGTTTGTTCGATGAGCACGGCCGTCAGCACATCGTGGGCTCCGAGCGAACGGATGATCCCCGGTTTGGCGAGCAGCTCGCGGATCCGGCGCGTGGGTGGTTGTGTCATAGGTCCTCCCGTGGGTGTTATTTACGTCTCAATGATACCCATGAAGCGCGTCGTGGACGACGGTTTCGGCTACAATGCGTCGCAGCACTCCGTTACGGCGATGGCGGCGGAAGCTTAACGGGCCCTGCACCGGCCGTCGTATGCACAGTCTTATCCCTAGAATTCTGGAGATCACCGTCCTGGCGGCCGCGATTGGCCTGCCGCGGCTTTGGGCGGCCGCCGCCGCGGAGCCTCACGGCCAACCCGAGGTTGGATCCTTCGGCCCGATCATCGAGTACGTCGTTCCGCGGGCGGGCGCCGCGCCTTACTCGGTTGCCGTGACTAGGTTCGGCGTGGCATGGTACGTGGACCGAGCGAACAGCCGTATCGGGCGCGTGGACCCGGAAACCGGCGAGATCAAGGATTTTGAGATGCCGAGCGCCGGTGCGGCGCCTCATGGGATCGCGATCGGGCGCCGCGGACGCATATGGTATACGGCCACCAAGCTCGGGAAAATCGGAGTCTTGGACATCGAGAGCGGGAAGATCATGGAATACCCCCTCCCGCTAGGGGCCAAGGATCCTGACACACTGCTCATCCATAAAAACAGGATTTGGTTCACCGCCCAGCGGGCCAACGCCTGCGGGTACCTGGACCCGCGCACGGGCGGGGTCGTTGTTTTGCCGGTGAACACTCCCAATGCGCGGCCGCACGACCTGGCCGCAGCACCCGATGGCGGGATCTGGGTCACGCTGTTCGGGACGCACCGGCTCGCCCGCATCGACTCCAAGCAGGCGACCCTGCGCGAAATCGAAATGCCGTATAAGGACGCCCGCCCCCGGCAGCTCGCGATCGACGCCGCCGGAAACATCTGGTACACCGATCCGGCGCGCTCCAAGCTCGGCCGTTACGATCCCAAGGCTAAGCGCTTTAGGGAATACGATACCGTGAACCGAAACTCCGGCCCGACCGCGATCGCCATCGGCCAGGATGGGCGGATCTGGTACAACGAGTCGTACACCAACAAGATGGTCGCCTTCGATCCCAAAACAAAACGCAGCACTACGTTGGAGATCCCGACCGAAGGCGCCATCGTGCAACACATGGTGGTGGACCGCAAAGACGGCACCTTATGGCTGGCGCTAAGCAACACGCAGCGGATTGGCCGTATCGACGTCAGGCCCGCCGAGAAACCCGCCTACCGATGGCCGCAAGCGCGTTGAAAACGCTCCCGGCCCGAAGTGAGTCCGTATGTGCCTCATCCTTTTATCCTACCGGCAACACGCCTGTTATCCGCTCGTGATCGCCGCGAACCGCGATGAATTCTATGACCGTCCCAGTCAACCCGCGCACTTTTGGAAGGACGCCTCGTGGATTCTAGCGGGGAAGGATCTCGCCGCCGGAGGCACGTGGTTCGGCATCACCCGATCGGGACGCTTCGCGGCCGTAAGCAACATACGCGATCCGAACCCTGTACAAGAGAACGCTCCATCACGGGGGCTCTTGGTCAGCGAGTTTTTGCGCGGGGACCCACCGCCTCGCGCCTATCTCGCGGAAGTCGCTCGGTGGGGTTCGCGCTACAATGGCTTTAACCTGCTAGCCGGCGATCAGAACGAGATCGGTTACTACAACAATCGTAGCGGCGAGATCCTGACTCTCGCGCCCGGTTTATACGGGCTCAGCAATCATCGCCTGGACACGCCGTGGCCGAAGGTACAAGATGCCAAGGCTGCTCTCGCGAAAATCCTCGGGATGCCCGCCCCCGAGCCCGAGGCGATCCTCGAAATGCTGGCCGATAGGACTTCGCCCTCTGATGACTGCCTGCCGGACACCGGAGTCGGCCTCGTGCGGGAGCGCGTGTTAGCATCGATTTTTATCGCGAGCGAGAATTACGGTACCCGTTGCAGCAGCGTTCTAGTCCAGGATCGCGATCGCCGCGTAACATTCGTGGAACGCAATTTTTCGCCGGAAGACGCCGGCGCTCGGACTGTCGAATTCAAGTTCGATATCGAACCGGTCTTGCAACACCTCGCGTGATGCATTGCTGACCAGACGAAGGGATTGCCAGGGGACCTATCCCAGGCGAAAATACTAATTGCCGACTCCAGAAATGTAGCCCGCGCAGCGGGCTGACCACCCAATCAATCCGCGCGCAGGGTCTCGGTCTCGATGGTGATGTGCGACAGTCCGCTGAGATCGGCCAGCAAGGCCTTGTAAGCGCTGGGGGATTTCGGGTTCCGCGCCGATAGCGAAACGATGAGCGCCGCATGGCCCGGCCCCACCTGCCAGAGGTGAAGGTCGTCAACGCGGGCTTCGCCCTGCTCCAGCCGATTCCGAATCGCCTCGGCCAAACCCGGGTCGGGCACCCGATCCAGCAGCACGGCGCTGGTGTCGGCAATCAGGCCCAGCGACCAGCGCGCAATCACCAGCGCCCCGACGGTACCCATCAGCGCGTCCATCCAGACCCAGCCGTAGAGCCGGCCCGCAAGCAGGCCGACGATGGCGAGGATGGAAGTGGCCGCGTCGCCCAGGACATGCAGATAGGCCGCGCGCAGATTGGTATCGCGTGGCGCAGCGGTCGAGACCGGCGCAAGATCCCGCGCGTGAGGGTGATCATGACCGTCCTCATGCTCATGACCGTGATCATGCGGATGATCGTGATCGCCGTGTCCGTGCTGGTGCCCCGCGCTATGGGAATGACCATCGCCGCTACCTTCATGCAGCAGCCAGACGCTCAGGAGATTCACCGCCAGACCCAGCACCGCTACGGCGATGGCCTGATCGAACGCGATGGGCACCGGGTGCAGCAGGCGGATGATGGACACGTAAGCGATCGTCAGCGCAATCAACGCCAGGATCACGGCGCTGGTGAAGCCCGCCAGTTCGCCGACCTTGCCGCTGCCAAAGCTGTAGCGGGCGTCGTCCACATGGCGACGGGCATAGCTATAGGCCAAGGCGGAAATGGTCAGCGCGCCGGCGTGGGTGAACATGTGCCAGCCATCGGCCAGCAGGGCCATGGACCCGAACACAAACCCGGCGACGATCTCGCCGACCATCATGCTGGCGGTCAGCGCGACCACCAGCCAGACGCGCTTCTCGTTGCGCTCGTGCTGCTTGCCTAGGAAGTAATGCAGATGGCGCGAAGGGGCCGGATCCTGAATGCTCATGCGCTGTACCTCCGTCATGAAAGGGCTGGGCTCGGCGACACGGCCGCGTCCGGCTCCCGCCGATACGCCAGCCGATACAGCACCGGCAACACGAGCAGCGTCAGCGCGGTCGAGGACAGGATCCCCCCGATCACCACCGTGGCAAGCGGGCGCTGCACCTCCGCCCCGGTGCTCGTCGCTAAGGCCATCGGCACAAAGCCCAAGGCGGCGACTAGGGCCGTCATGAGCACCGGGCGCAACCTGGTGAGCGCTCCGTGGCGGATGGCCTCCTCCAAGGGTAAACCTTCCTCGCGCAGCTGGCGGATGAAGGTGACCATGACGAGCCCATTCAGTACCGCGACCCCGGAGAGGGCGATGAAGCCGACGCCTGCGGAGATCGATAGCGGAATATCGCGCAGCCAGAGGGCAAGTACCCCACCAGTCAGTGCAAACGGTACGCCGGTGAATACGAGCAGGCCATCCTTAAGGGAGCCGAAGGTGCTGTAGAGGAAAATGAAGATGAGCAAGAGCGCGATGGGGACGACGATCGTAAGGCGCCTCGCCGCCTCGATCAACAGCTCGAACTGTCCACCCCAGG